>CALFUF010000063.1 GCA_937916405.1 uncultured Prevotella sp. | reverse complement strand
CTCGGATAGGCCAACTCGGATGTAGTTCTCAAACACTTTCTCAGACTGGTGGCCCGTGATGCTGCGCATCTCCATATTTGATAGTGCACCTAATTTATAAAGGTTGGTTGCACCACTCCTACGGTGGATCCAAAGAGCCCCCTCAGGTCTCCATTCATAAAACAATACCCCTGTCGTGCGGAGACGGCATTACGGAGCACACGGGTCTCAGCGATGGATAGGCTGTTCACATCACTATCGAGGGGTAGTTTCTTGTTGAGTTGCTCCACATCGATATGTGCCTTGCCTGGAACGATGACAGGACGTGACTCTTTCTGTGCGTTTACTGTCCATGCGACAGCGACGCCCACCAAGGTTAAAAGTAACTTTTTCATAGGCAAAATGGTTTTTATTTAGTCTTGATTGAAAATATCTATCGCTTCTTCTCTTGTTACATTCTTGGCGAGGAACCGTTCAAAGCCCATACCGAAATGTGCCCATCGATACTCTGCCACCACATATTTCTCGTCAGTAGTACGTTCGAGACTTCTGATAAGTCCATCCTTGAAACGGAAGTCCTCTAATATTCCTCCCAGCTTGGAACCAAGCCAGAGGGGACGTACAAATCCCTTGTAGTTTTTGAAGATAAAGAGTCTCCTCCCTTTCTCTTTGTAGTAGCGGGTGCTTTTCACCACTCCTACCATCGCATCGATACTGCCATCACCATCCACATCCCCCGTGCAGAATTGGTAAACGGGGTAGGGCAGTTTCCATTGATCGAAGGTGGAGTCGGTTTTCAGGATCAGGAACGATAGTGTGTCATTCTCCTGCTGTAACGAAAATTTCTGCCCGAAAGCATTCAAGGCGCAAAACCAGCACCCAATTGTCAGCAACCACCTCTCACCTCTTACCTCTTACCTCTTACCTCTTAATTAGTTACAGCAGACTTCTGATCTCTGCCTCCAGATCCTTCACCTGAGCAGCTCTCTTATAGAGGGCATTATCTCTGCTGATAAGGAAATAGTCTGGCAGTCCCTGTATATTATAGGTAACCAGTGTCTGAGAGTCCAGTCCCTGCGGGTCACGAACACTTACCCACGGCAGTGCTGCCGTCTGTTGTTTCCAGAAATGCTCGTCAGCATCCAGAGACACCTGATAGATTTCCAGACCTTGCGCTTGATACTTATTATATAACTCACGCAGCAGCAGGATACGCTCTGGTGATTTCTCCAGTCCGAACAAGTGGAAATCGAGGATGACTACTTTTCCTTTCAGGTCTGTCAGATGGCGCACCTGTCCTTTGTTGTCTGTCAGGGCAATGTCTATCAGTCCAGTTGACTGAATCTGGTTGACATCAATGGTGCGAGCCTCGTTCTGTGCAGAGATACGAATATTCTTCATGCCCTCGATGGCGATGTTATGCAGGTTAGCACCACGCTCAGAGTTCGGATAGTAGGTGTCCCAGCTGGTAGCGACAGCGGCAAACAGCTTGATATCGTCCTTGTCAGAGCGGGGGTTGAAGATAAGCATATTGCCAAGAGCCTGGAACAGAGCGAAATAGGAAGACGAGCGGTTAGGTTCTTTCAAGATGTAATTGAGTTTCACATCCTGTTTGTAAGTATTGATCATCTTCAGGATACTGTCATTCGACTCGTCAATGCTAAGTGTCTCATTTTGTGATACCGCTATGGCACGTTGTGTCAGGTCTATCTGTTTCAGTGTCAGCTCTTTGATCTTCGAACAGTTATCAGATCCACTAATCTCGTATTGGGTAGCCATCTGCGGATATTGTGCCTTGACAGTAACCGTCTCCGTGGAGTCGATGCTCACATTGATAATCTGGTCGGCAATGCGCAGTCGATAGAACTCTGGGGCAGGTGTCTGCTCTTCAGCAAAGGCAAAAGCGCCATCCTCTCCCAGCTTTACGGAGTCTAACACAGCAATATCCTCCAATCCCACATTCTCAAAATAGAGTATCGAGTCCTTGGCATTGGTGATATTTCCCTCAACATGGAATTTCTTCTCGCTACATGATGCCATACCCAGCAAGGCGATGGCAGCTATCAGATACTTTCTCATTTTTTTATTTGTCTGTTTATGAATTTCTTTGCAAAGGTAGTAAAAATTCAGTGAAGTAATGAAAAAAGAGCATTTATTTTTAAACAACTGATTAAACGTTTCTATATGATCTGCGTCTTATAGTAGATATGAATAGATTAATTATTTCCGCAGTTGTTGTTTTTATAGGCACAATAGCCACATTTGCACAGGGTTCAGTAAAGGGTAAAGTATTAGACAAGCAGACCGATGAGGTTATGGAGTTTGTCAATGTCGTGGTCGAGACACCAGCTGGAAAGTTGGTGAAGGGAGCCATCACGGATGTCAGTGGTCAGTTCCATATCACTGGTTTGAAAGACGGTAACTACCAGTTGCAGGTGTCTTTTGTAGGCTATAAGACATTGACGCGTCAGTTTACCTTATCTTCAAAGAACCGTCAGCAGCATTATAATGCGTTGTATCTCTCTGAGGATGCTAAAGTGTTGGGAGAGGTACAGGTCACAGGTCAGCGTTCACAGATGAAGCCGGAGGTCGACCGTAAGGTGTTCTCTGTCGACCAGATACTTGCCGCCGCTGGTGGCTCTGCGAGTGACTTGCTGGAGAATATCCCCAGTGTCGAGGTGACGACGGACGGTGAGATATCCTTGCGTGGCAACTCCAGTGTGGAGGTATGGATCAATGGTAAGGCAAGTGGTCTTACCACAGACAACCGTGCGGAGATCCTGCAACAGATTCCTGCGGAGAGCATCGAGCGTATCGAGGTCATCGACAATCCTTCTGCGAAATATTCTCCTGAGGGCTCAGCAGGTATTATCAATATTGTGTTGAAGCGTGACCGTAAGGCTGGCTATTATGGTTCTCTGCGTGCTGGTGTCAATATTCATGGGGGATGGAATACCAGTGGTAATATCAATTACTCCAGTGGTGTTTTCGATGCCTATGCTAACCTTGGCTATCGTCGTCGTAAGGGAAGTGGGGGTAGTGAGAGTCAGCAGCATTATAAGCAGACCAATCAGTATCAGAATTATGAGAATGAGAACAAAAATCGTGGTGGTGGACTTTTCGCCCGTATGGGACTCACTTGGCATTTCACCAAGAACGACGACCTCTCGTTGGGTGGTATGACACTGCAAGGAAGTCATGACAACCTCACAGAGACTCCTTATCATTATGGTACGATAGGAGCCGAGACAGACTTGTATCGGATGTTCCGTCGCGACAGTGGGGATGGTAAGATGCACATGTATCATGCGGAGATGGGATATGAGCACCGTTGGACAGACACCCATAAGCTGACTGCCCATGTGGAGTACAACCGCTGGATGAGTGATAACGACAACACCTATCAGGACTCCACTTGGTATGTTGATGCGCCACATCAACATACCACCTATTCCTACCAGTTCCGCCCCATGCATGTCCGCAACCGCTCTTGGGAGGTAAAACTGGACTACGAGAATCAGATATCAGAGAACTTCAAGTTGGAGGCGGGTTATAACGGTCGCTTCTCGCATGAGAACACCCCACAGGAGTCTTGGATGACAGACAACTGGGAGGGTACCAACCTCATGGAGGACGAGCTTTACTATAACCGTTTCATCTATTCGATGGATACACATGCGCTCTATGCTACTGTCAATACGAAGATCGGGAAACTGGGTGTCATGGCTGGACTGCGAGGGGAGTACTGGAAGGTGAATACGGAGAGTTACGACTATGCGCAAGAGCATGGGACAGCAACCAAGGATGAGCCGTATAAGAAGAACTTCTTCAAACTCTTCCCGTCCTTGTTCCTGAACTATGAGTTGACAGAGAGTGCCCAGCTGCAACTGAACTATACCTACCGTCTGCGTCGTCCTTGGGGTGGACAACTCAACTCGTTCCGCAATACCAGTGATGCCTCGATGGTGTCGTTTGGTAATCCGGAACTGACACCTGAGTACACGCACTCTATCTCCCTCAACTTCCTGAAGACATGGGAGCAACACACGCTGAGTATCTCCACCTACTATCGTCCTACGACGGATGTCATGCAGCGTATCCGTTATCAGAATGCTGCTGACGGGATGATGTATATGACGACGATGAACCTCACCAAGCGACAGAGCCTGGGTGTGGAGATTATCGGCAAGAACAAATTCTTCCGCATCCTCGACCTCACGACGACGGTCAATGGTTATTTCAACAAGCTCGATGGTTTCTCATACGTTATTGATGGACAGACAGTGACGGGTGAGAGCGACAAGAGTTTCTCATGGGATGCCCGTATGCTCGCTTCCCTCATCCTACCTTATGACATCTCCCTACAGCTCACAGGTAACTACCGCTCTCGTGGAGTCATCACACAGGGTTATCGGAAGCCGAACGCCTCCCTCGACCTTGGTTTCCGCAAGAACTTCTTCAATAAGACCATTGCCGTTGCCATCAACTGGCGTGATGTCTTCAACACCCGTCATTGGGAGAACTATACGGAGAGTGATACCTTCTGGCGTCACCAGAAGAACTGGCGTGACCCGAATGTCAACTTCCAGATCACTTGGAACTTCGGTAATATGAACAACCAGCGCAAACAGGTAGAGCGTGAGGAGCTGCAGCAACCTGCTAACGAGCAACCTCAGCAGAACCAAGGTTATCAACAGACTGGTGGTGGAGAGGAATAGGGAAAGAAATCTTACACTTACAGTACTTAGTAATGATTAAAAAATAACTTGGGACGATTTGTCTATCTTCCCCTTTGA
>CALFUF010000062.1 GCA_937916405.1 uncultured Prevotella sp. | reverse complement strand
TTCCGTCCATCTTCTCCACATCCTTCTTGCCAAAATCAACTTGCTCCTGCTGGGCATCAGCGTCAACTCTGATACAGAGCACTTTTCTACGTTCACCACGCACCACCTCACGGACTGTACCGCTCACTGGCGAGGCAAACTTCACTTCGGGATATTGCTTGTTGATGAACAAGACATCCCCGGCTTTCACCTTATCACCTGCCTTGACTACGACTTTCGGCGTCACTCCTTCGAAATCGTCGGGTACCAGCGCATACTGCCCATTAGATTTCAACTGGATGCGTTTTGCCTCAGCCTTGCCTTGCAAGTTGATGTTCAAGCCTTTCCGCAATCTAATTACATTTGCCATTTAATTATATTAATGTTTAGGAATTATCGTAATGAAACGGTGCAAAATTAATAAAAATTAGGAATAAATTATGCAAATTTCCTGCTAAATATCTCTAAGTCACAACTTTTTATCGTAATTTTGTGGCAAAATTCAAAAGAGAAGAAATAATTTGCAATCTCTGACTGACAGATTTTGTATTTAACAAGACTGCTAAGTGAAGATTCTAAAACGAATAATAGTTATCATTACATGGAGCATCATCGCATTTAACCTTCTGATGATGATAGCTACCCATCTGCCAACTGTTCAGCAGTATATCGGCACTAAAACGGCAGAACTACTGGCCAACAAGCTGGGAACTGAGGTGAAGGTTGGGCGCATTGACTTGGGATTCCTAAATCGACTGGTCATCGACAACGTAATGATAAAGGACCAGCAAGGCATGGAAATGCTAAAAGTTGGCAGATTAGGTATTCGTATTAGCTTGTGGGACTTGATAAACGGCAAGATATCCATCTCGTCGGCTCAGGTTTTTGGGGCACACGCTTTACTTTATCAAACCGCTCCAGACTCAGCTCCCAACTTTCAGTTTGCTCTCGATTCGCTGGCATCGAAGGACACCACCAGCCAGACACCCCTTGATCTGCACATAAACTCCCTGATTATGCGACGCTGCAGCGTTAGTTTCGACAAGCTTTGGGAACAGGAAACGCCACAGCAGTTTAATCCTTCACACCTGTACGTGAAAGACATCAGCACCTACATTGTCCTTAAGACACTGACACCCGATACGATGAACATCAATGTGAAGAAATTAGCTTTTGAAGAGAAGTCGGGACTGAAAATGAATAAATTATCGTTGCGCTTTGAAGGCGGACGTTCGACAAGTCGACTCAGCAATCTGCAGATACAGATGCCAGGGACTGACTTTAACCTCAACGAGGTGACTGCTAACTACAATATGGAAGGCAATCACATCCTTATGGAAACACTCACTTATCAAGGCGAGATACCGTCTTCACATATCCGTCTATCCGATATTGCGTGCCTCCTACCCGCTCTTAAGAGCTTTAACAGCACCCTGACAATCAAAGCCCATTTCAAGGGAAATGGCTACAATGTAGAAATACCCAATGTCAACGTCAGGTCATCAACTGGCGATATCAACATTCTATGCAACGGCTACTTACACCACTTCAACAGGAAACCTGAATGGTATGCAAACCTACAAGATTTGTCACTATCGGCTAAAACGCTCAACTTTATTTCCGAAAATTTAAGAGGTCAGAAAATTGACGTGCCAGAGGTTATAAACCGCATGGGAGACATCCATCTGGCAGGTGTGGTAGACGGACAGGCGCTCGACAAAGTAAACATCAGTCAGCAGTTACGCTCCAGTGCCGGTAATGCCAACATTCGCTTTGCATTGAACGACAGAAAAGAGTTTACCGGCAGCGTAGAAACCCCCAGTATTAATCTGCAACAGCTACTGAACGACGAACGCTTTGGCAGGTTAGCCACCAACATAGAGCTGAAAGGTTCGCTGGCAAATAATCACACTCAAGTCCATGCCCAAGGGATAGTCAGTCAATTTGAGTATAACAAATACCTCTATCAGAATATCAAACTAAATGGCGGTCTTGCAAACAACAACATTGAAGGAACGCTGGCTATCGACGACCCCAATATAAACCTCACCATAGAAGGCAAAGCGCAGATGGGGAAAGGCCCCCAAAACATCGACATGAAAGCCAGCGTTAGAGACTTCTCGCCTCTGAACACCAACCTGTCGGAACAATGGAAAGACGCACGTTTTTCTGCCGACATCGAAGCCACTTTGAAGGGTTCCAAGTTGAACGACACAGAAGGAGTCATACATCTTTCCAATCTCTCAATGAAAGGTGAAGATAAAAACTATGAACTATCTGATTTGCAATTACATACAGGATTCAACGAGAAGACGCATTTCGTAGAGTTAAACAGCGATTTTGCTGATGTCGAGATACGAGGAAACTTCGACTACCAAACATTGACGCAGAGTTTTACTAACCTCTTAGCCAGCCAATTGCCTACCTTGCCCGGACTGCCCAAAATAAGCCCTAACACCCATAACAATTTCGCCATCAATGCAACCATCCGAAAGAGTGACTGGCTACAACAATTCCTGAACATGCCCTTGGTCATACGGCAACCCATTACACTTGAAGGTTTCGTGAACGACCAAGTACATGACATCAACTTGGAATGCCAACTGCCATCCTTCTATTATAATGAGAGTGGCTACCAAAACGGCTTGATACGCATAACCACACCTGGCGACTCACTTGCGTGCAACATCAGTATCACGAAACTGATGGACAACGGTAACCATTTTGACTTGAGTCTCAACGGCAAAGCACACAACAACCACCTCGTTTCGTCATTTGCATGGGACAATCACGCCAAAGAACGTATGAGCGGCGTACTGAACAGTACCACAAACTTCTTTCAAACACATGACGGACAGCAAGTGGCTTTCATCAGCGTGGCACCCTCTCATATCAATATCCATAATGCGCAATGGGATGCTGAGCCTTGTGCCATTAGCTATTCAAAAAAACGCTTGGAAATCAATGAACTCAATATTCATCATGACAACCAATACTTGACCGTGAACGGCATTGCCTCTGAACATCAACACGATTCAATAGTGACTCACCTGCACGACATCGACGTGGCATACATCTTAGAATTAGTAAACTTCGATGCCGTCAGTTTCAGCGGTCTTGCCACAGGTGAAGCCCGAGCTAAAGGACTTTTTGGTAAACATCTGCAGGGTAATGCCGACTTGATGGTCAGCGACTTCAAATTTGAAGACGGACGCATGGGAACACTCGACGCACATGTCGATTGGAATCTAGAAAAAGAGCAGATAGATATTCATGCTATTGCTGACGATGGAGACGACGCAATGACTTACATCGACGGATACGTATCGCCAGGTGCCAACTACATAGACATAGATATCAAAGCCGCTGGTACCCACATAGACTTCATGCATTCGTTCACCCAAAGTTTCCTCAGCAAAGCAGAGGGACATGCTGATGGTGCCGTGCGACTCTTCGGCCCACTCGACAGAATTAATCTTACTGGCGGATTGGTCGTCAACGGGCTGGTGCATGTGACCCCCACAGGATGCACCTATCAACTACGCAATGACACTATCACTCTCATACCCAACGAAGTAGAATTCGTCAATTTTCGTATCTACGATATCTACAACCGTCAGGGCATCGTCACTGGAGCCATCCATCATGAATGTCTGACCAAACTGACCTATGACCTCTACATCAATGCTGAAAACCTTTTGGCCTACGACTTTCCCGACTTTGGCGACGACACCATCTACGGCACAGTCTATGGCACGGGCGATGTCGCAATCCACGGGCGCTCCCACGAATTGGTCATCGATATGGACATGACTCCCGAAGCCAACTCCGTCTTTGTCTATAATGCCGCTGACCCCGATGCTGTTTCCAACCAGGAGTTCATCCATTGGGGCATATCAAAGCGTTCAAATGTTTCTGACACGATCAAGGTAATTGCAGAGTCCCCTGTCGAAGAACGCACCGACATACACATCAACTTCTTAGTGAATTGCACGCCTAATGCTACACTACGCCTCCTGATGGATAGCCGCACCAACGACTACATCACCTTGCGAGGAGACGGAGTGTTACGTGCAAATTGGTTTAACAAAGGCGGTTTTAACATGTTTGGCACCTATCGAGTAGCCAATGGAACCTACAATCTTACCATTCAAAATGTCATTAAGAAAAACTTCACTTTCCAAGAAGGGGGAACGATAGTTTTCGGTGGCGACCCGTATGACGCAAGCCTCAACCTGCAGGCCATCCATACTGTTAATGGCGTCTCACTTTCCGACCTCAATGTGGGCAGGAGTTTCTCTAACTCCGTACGTGTCAACTGCCTGATGAACATTACAGGGCAGCCGGCACAACCTATAGTAGCTTTCGACCTTGACATGCCCAACGTCAACTCCGACGAAAAACAAATGGTGCGCTCACTCATCAATTCACAAGACGAGATGAACCAACAGGTAATTTATCTGCTTGCCATCGGTCGTTTCTATCCACAGGGAGCTAATAATGCCGAAAGCAATAACAATCAAAGTCAAACGTCATTAGCTATGCAAAGTCTATTGTCTGGCACCCTCAGCGGACAGATTAACAATCTACTGAAATCCGTTATCAAAAGCAACGATTGGAGCTTTGGAGCTAATATTTCGACAGGCGATGAAGGGTGGAACAATGCTGAATACGAGGGACTTATCAGTGGGCGCCTCTTCAACAACCGGCTGCTCATCAATGGACAATTTGGCTATCGCGACAATACGAAGACCGCTAGTCCTTCGTTCATTGGCGACTTTGATATCCGCTACCTACTCTTCCCTAACGGCAATTTGGCTCTTCGATTCTACAACCAAACAAACGATCGTTATTTCACTAAGTCAAGCCTGAACACCCAGGGGCTTGGCATCATCATGAAGAAAGACTTCAATGGGTGGCGTGACCTCTTCTCAACAAAGAAGAAAAAGAAGAAAGAAATAAAAGAGAAAAAACAATAATATATTTATTCATCCTGATAGGCATCCTCTCCTATCTGTTCACGAGCTCCAATAGTAAGCTTACGAAGGTCATAGAAGGAACCATTGTAAATATTGAAATCAACAGTTCCCTTGATACCAGCCAGTCGTCCGTTGTCAGTATGCTGCCAAAATTTCCATGGTCCTTCATACTCTACCTGCTCCACATAATAATGCGCAATCCAATATGGGTAACTTTCAAAGACGGAATCGTTTAAGTATTTTAGCTTAAACTTGTAATAAGTATATATAATAGGCTTTATCTTGTAGTGATCCTCCACTATCTTTAGCCATTCCAAAACGCTAGCTTTAAAATCTTCGTCCGACTGGTTCTTTGGTTTATGCTCCACATCTAAGACCGGTGGCAAGTCGCCATTCTCTAATTTCACGTTCTTAATGAAATATTCTGCCTGTGCTTTCGCAGGCGAATGTACACTATAAAAATGATATGCACCACGGGTGAAACCATATTCACGAGCCTGATGGAAATTATCACGAAAATTCTCGTCAATAATACTAGCTCCCTCAGTTGCTTTCACGTATATGAAGCGTACGGGATACTTGTCTATTTGTCCATTATCCTTTAGTTCCTCCCAGTCTATTTGCCCCTGATGGTGACTGATGTCAATTCCATGAATCTCATAACCTTCCGGATAGTTGGCATCACCATAGAGCGCACGCCAACGGAAGCCGAACGGTCCGACAAAGATATAATAGAAGAAGAACACATAAAGTCCGACGACCAAGGCTCCCCCTGCCCACCAAGCCCATCCTGGCATGTGCTGGAGCAAACGCACAAAGAGCCCTGGCCGCTTATGGCGGACAGGACTCGTGATGTGTCGCTTGGTAGTCGACTTATGTTGCGGTTTACGCTTTGTCGGCATACAATCGTATTAAGCCTTCTCCAGAGCCAGTGTCTTTGTTGGCTGGTCGCAGACCTCTGTTGGTCCCCAGTACTGGATAGGACCGGGATAAACATAGCAGGTATCCTTTGCCCACTTGTCACGCTGAGCGGCGAAGCACTTGAAGGGAGCACCATCCAGCTCTACGAGAGCCTTACGGATAACTGGCTTCATCTCACCGTTACGACGCTCCATGTTCATCATCATGGTGATGGGCACACCACCAGCGATCCACTGGTCAGCAGGAGCAGTGGTATTCTTCACGATAGCCATGTAACCCGTCTTGCCATTGGCGATCAGCTGGGCTGCAGAGGTACCGAGGGCGTAGCAATAGTCTGCGTCGAAGTTAGAAGGAGCAGCGCAACGTCCCTCATAACCGAAGAAGTGATGGAGGGCAGAGAACTTACCCGTGTACTTACCGGCTTTCTTCATGCGCTCCAACTTCTGAGCCACCATGGTAGAGAGCAGTTTCTCAGTCTCGATGAGTGATACCTGTACGTTTCCGTGCGGGTCACGGTCGAGGGCGAGCTGACGAGCCACACCCACTGGCAGGCTGTTGAAGACAGCAAGGTTCTCCTCTGTCAGATGACTCTTAGCGAAGTCAACCTGCTCGTCACGGCTGATGTCCTTAGCCTCTGGGAGAGCCAGCACGTCGTTCAGCTGAGCGATCAGTTTCTTGATAGCAGGGATGAACTCAATCAGACCCTCAGGGATGATGATGGTTCCGAAGTTGTTACCCTCAGCGGCACGAACGGCAACAGCATTAGCGATATAGCTAACGATATCGTCAAGGCTCTGCTCCTTAGCCTCTACCTCCTCGCTGACGAGACAGATGTTAGGCTGTGTCTGCAAAGCACACTCCAGGGCGATATGAGAGGCAGAACGTCCCATCACCTTGATGAAGTGCCAGTACTTACGTGCTGAGTTACAGTCACGCTCGATATTACCGATCAGCTCTGAGTAAGTCTTACAAGCGGTATCGAAACCGAAAGAAGTCTCAATCTGCTCGTTCTTCAAGTCACCGTCGATGGTCTTAGGACAACCGATCACCTGTACGCCATAGTTCTTGGCGGCATAGTACTCAGCGAGTACGCAGGCATTGGTGTTAGAGTCGTCACCACCGATAATCACGATAGCCTTGATGTCGAGCTCACGGATAATCTCCAGACCCTTCTCAAACTGGTCAACCTTCTCCAGCTTTGTACGACCAGAGCCGATCATATCGAAACCACCCGTGTTACGATACTCGTCGATGATCTCCTTTGTCAGCTCCATATAGTTATGGTCTACCAGACCGCCAGGACCAAGGATGAAACCGAAGAGACGGTTCTCAGGGTTGAGCTTCTTGATCTGGTCGAACAGACCGGTAATCACGTTGTGACCACCAGGAGCCTGACCACCAGACAGGATGATACCCACGTTCATCTTCTTGGTGTTAGCCTCATCGGCAGGAACGAACTCCACGATAGGCATACCATAGGTGTTGGGGAACAGTTTCTTGATCTCCTCCTGATCACCCACACTCTGGGTCGGCTGACCCTCTTTGATTTTCACTGCGCCTTGAAGAGCCTTTGGTAATTTAGGCTGATAGGCTGCTCTTGCTTTCTGCAATGCACTCTTTTCCATAGAATCTATTGAATTAATAAATTGAATTATTCCTAATTGGCTGACAAAATTAATCATTTTCTGATAGAAATAAGAAAGAATAAGGGGTATTTTCTCCTTTTTAATATTTTTTTGTGATGAATACTTGGTAAGTTGGAATAAAATCCTTATCTTTGGAGTTCAAAACACTATAAAATATATTAAGGAGGATAAAACTTTATGGCAAACAAAAGAACATTGAAAAAACAAATCAACCTAATCTGTGAGGAACTCTTTGTAGACTTCGTAGCAGCATCTTTGTATGGAAACACGCGCAACAAACAGGAGACGGAGGCGATATTATTCTCTATCGCAAAACTACAGAACAACTACATCAGCAGAGTCTCACATCCAGAGCCGGGCATGCCTGCAAAACAATACTATCGGGATCTCCGGGAGCAGTTCAGCAAACAGGTCTCAGAGATTCTCGACCAGATTAACAACTTATAGCATTATGTGGAAATCATTTTGTAACTGGCTACTTTACAAACGTATGGGGTGGACCACCGGGGTAACGGAGGCTCACCCCGACAAGTATATTATCTGTCTGGCTCCCCATACCAGCAACTGGGACTTCCTGATCGGACAGCTATATAGTGGTGCGGAAGGCTTCAGGAGTAATTTCCTGATGAAGAAGGAGTGGTTCTTCTGGCCCCTCGGTCCTATCTTCAAGAAACTGGGCGGCATCCCCGTGTGGCGCTCCAAGCACACCAGTATGACCGACAACCTTGCGGAGACAGCACGACAGGAGAAAATCTTCCATCTTTGTATCACGCCAGAGGGTACCCGCTCTCCCAACCCCGATTGGAAGAAGGGCTTTTATTTTATCGCCCAGAAAGCGGAGATACCTATCCTGCTCTATGGTGTCGACTACGAGCGGAAGCGTATTGAATGTACCAAGACCATGATCCCCAATGGCGACATCGACCAACAGATGCGCGAGATTAAACTATACTTCAGCAAGTTCAAGGGTAAGAACCCCGAGAACTTCACGATAGGAAACATCGAATGAAAAAGAATTATATTGTTTTACTCCTGGCCGCTGCGCTCAACACTGGACTGGTATGGGCACAAAACACCAACACGGGTGCCATCAAAGACAAACTGGAGAATTACTTCAAGAGCTATAAGCCACAGGGTGCCCAGTTCTCGAGGATAGCACACCTTTCCGATTTAGACATTGATGACGACGAGAAGACAATCACCGTCAAGGTGAATGACGCCTTCGCGGAACAGAGTTTCACCCCACAGGTGGTGGAGAATATCTATACCAAGATCAAAGAGGTGCTCCCCGCTCCTTATGCAAAATACTTCCTGAGGGTGGAGACCCACGACTACGAGATACAGGAGCTGATCCCCAACCGTCTCAGGAAACATAAGGACAAAGACCGCCAATGGGGTGATATCGACTACAAGGGGGAGCCGTGGGTCAAGAATGTCTCACAGCCGCATGCCATCACAGAGGGCTTGCAGAACAGACATCTGTCGCTTTGGGCGAGTCACGGTCGTTATTTCGACGTGAAGGCGAACCAATGGAAATGGCAGCGTCCTAATCTCTTCGGTACCACAGAGGACCTTTTCACACAGACCATCGTCGTCCCCTACCTCATCCCGATGCTGGAGAATGCGGGGGCGATTGTCTTCACCCCTCGTGAGAGGGTATGGCAACGGGAGGAGATCATCGTCGACAACGATGGCAGCAAGCACAACTATATCGAGGCGACATCCCATGGCAAATGGAAGACGACGACTATCCCGGGGTTTGCTTATCATGACTCTGCCTATGTCGACAACGAGAATCCCTTCGAGGCTGGCACGGCTCGGATGGTGAATACAACCAACAGCAAGAGCCGTTACTCTCTTGCCAGCTATCAACCCGACTTCCCCAAGAGCGGACGCTATGCGGTGTATGTGAGCTACCAGACGATGGACAACAGTATCGACAATGCCGAATATACCGTATGGCACAAAGGGGAGCGTACCGTCTTCCATGTCAACCAGCAGATGGGTGGTGGCACATGGGTGTATCTCGGTACGTTCGAGTTTGACAAGGGATATAGTGAGTTCAACCGTGTGACACTGACAAACCAGAGCGACCGCAGTGGTGTGGTGACGACAGATGCCATCCGCTTCGGTGGTGGTATGGGTAATATCAAGCGTGGTGGGACGACAAGCGGTCTTCCCCGTGCCGTGGAGGGTGCCAGATACTATGCGCAATGGGCGGGCATGCCCTACTCTGTCTACAGCGGTAAAGAGGGTATGGACGACTATGCCGACGATATCAATGTGCGCTCTCACATGACCAACTATCTGGCTGGCGGCTCTCCCTTCGTTCCTGACAAGGAGGGGCTGCGCGTACCTATCGAGTTGGCTCTTGCCGTCCATAGCGACGCTGGTATCTCCAAAGAAGAGAATGGACTGATCGGCACTTTATCGGTAATCACTTCCAACTTCAACGAGGGGAAACTCAACGCGGGTATCTCCCGTCTTGCCTCCCGTGACTTCTCTGACGCCTTGTTGACCAATGTCACCACAGGGTTACAATACCAGTACGGACGTTGGAACCGCCGTGAGCTCTATGACCGTAACTATTCCGAGACCAGACTGCCGGCAGTGCCGAGTGCCATCTTGGAGACGTTGTCGCATCAGAACTTCAACGATATGCGCTACGGACATGACCCGCACTTCAAGTTCACACTGGCACGTATCATCTACAAGACCATCCTCCGTTATGTCAACGAGCAACACAACCGCTCATGTGTCGTCACTCCACTGCCTCCCGACAATTTCCATATCGAGTTGTCAAAGAACAAGGCACGACTGCATTGGGAGGAGGTGATAGACCTGCAAGAGCCGTCTGCCGAGGCTACGGGCTATATCGTCTATACCTCACAGGGGGGGGCCGACTTCGACAATGGTGTCTATGTCAAGGGCAAGAGTCATGAGCTGGAACTGGTACCTGACATGCTCTACCATTTCAAAGTGGTTGCCGTCAACAAGGGTGGACGCAGTTTCCCGTCAGAGACCCTCTCCGCCTATTATCATCCTGGTGCCAAGAAGACGGTGATGATCGTCAATAACTTCCACCGGCTGTCGTCTCCTGCCATCCGTACCTTTGGTGACGAAAAGGATTTTGACATGAACGACGACCCGGGTATCACTTACGGGACGACGGCAGGATGGGCTGGACATATGTTTGTCGCCGGCAATGAGTTCAACTATGTCACCACCCATGCCAAGGCGATAGCCTCCGCCCAGGAATATAATATTGTCAGTGCGTCCGACAAAGTGATAGAGGACGAGAAGGTGAAACTGAAGAACTATGCGCTGGTTGACCTCGTGTTAGGACTGGAACGCAACGACGGACATAGTCTGGTGTACTATAAGACATTCACGAAGACCATGCGGAAGGTGCTCTCTAACTACACCCGTCGTGGGGGGTTCCTGATGGTCAGTGGCGCTTATATCGGTACGGATATCGCTGGAGAGGAAGAGGAACAGTTTGTGCAACAGACCCTGAAATGCGCTTATGGCGGTCAGTACAGGGCGGAGAGTGATGTGGTGGAGGGCATGGGCACCCAGATACCTTATTACCATCAACTCAACGAGGAGCACTATGCCGCTACCTCTGCGGATATCCTGAACGCCATGCCGTCAGCCTTCCCCGTCATGCGCTATGCCGACGGACAGGGTGCCGCTGTCGCCTATAAGGGAAAAGACTACCGCTCGTTCATCATGGGATTCCCCTTCGAATGTATCAAGGACGAGCAGAAGCAAAGCTCTATCATGCGTGGAATATTGAATTTTCTATTAAAATAACAACTAAAAGCCTATTGATTATGTACAAGATTCAAACAAACTCAAGCGGTACGAGAAGTATCGAGATTAGCGACCAACACTTGGAGACCATTGAGAAGTATCAACTCTTCCGTGACATCATCGACTCCAATGGTTATGTGGACGAGCAAGTGCTCGACAAGTTGAAACTCATCATCCGCTCTATGCTGGAGTCGGATGCCGGTAAGGACAAGAACCTGCTGGACCTCTGTCTGGATGTGATCTATCACCAGAACATGAAGGCATACGGTCTGCAGCAACTCGTCATGTTGTATATCAACTGGAAGAACCGTGGTAACGACAACCTCGGTATGACGACACGTGCTTTCCAAGGAACACCGTTTAATTAGTTGAAAGTTGAGAGTTGAAAGTTGAGAGTTGAAAGTTGAGAGTTAGGGATGGAGTATAGACTGACGGATTTCCTGCCGACGACAAAGAAGGAACTCGACCTCCGTGGATGGACGGAGGTCGATGTCATCTTGTTTAGTGGCGATGCCTACGTCGATCACCCCTCCTTTGGCGCCGCTGTCATCGGACGGGTGTTGGAGTCGGCAGGCTATAAGGTTGCCATCGTCCCCCAACCTGACTGGCACGGTGACTATCGTGACTTCAAGAAATTAGGTCGCCCTCGACTGTTCTTCGGTATCTCACCAGGGTGTATGGACTCGATGGTCAACAAATACACGGCTAACCGTCGTCTGCGCTCAGAGGATGCCTATAGTCCTGACGGTCGCCATGACATGCGACCGGAATATCCGACGATTGTCTATAGTCGTATCTTACGTGAGCTGTTCCCTGACGTACCTATCGTATTAGGTGGTATCGAGGCTTCCCTGCGCCGACTCTCCCATTACGACTACTGGCAGGACACCCTGCGTCGCTGTATCTTGTGTGATGCTCCTGCCGACCTCATCTCTTATGGTATGGGTGAGAAGACCATCGTGGAGATTGCCCGTCGACTGGATGAGGGACAACCGATCAGTTCTCTCCACGACCTTCCCCAGATCGTCTATCTCGCTGACAAGGCGGAGATACCCGATGGCATCAACGAGCACGATATCGTGCTGCATAGTCATGAGGAGTGTCTGCGTGACAAACGGAAGCAGGCGGAGAACTTCCGACATATCGAGGAGCAGTCGAACATGATTCATGCCCAACGGTTGATACAGGGGGTAGACGGACGCTATGCGGTCGTCAACCCACCCTATCCTCCGATGACGACAGAGGAGCTGGATGCCTCTTTCGACTTGCCCTATACCCGTCAGCCTCATCCGAAATACAAGGGCAAGCGCATCCCTGCCTACGAGATGATTAAGCATAGTGTCAATATCCATCGCGGATGCTTTGGCGGTTGTGCGTTCTGTACCATCTCCGCCCATCAGGGTAAGTTCATCGCTTGTCGATCGAAAGAGAGTATATTAAAAGAGGTGAAGCAGGTGGTACAGATGCCCGACTTCAAAGGTTATCTCTCTGACCTCGGTGGTCCCTCTGCCAATATGTACGGGATGAAGGGACGTAACCATAAGGCTTGTGAGAAATGCAAGCGTCCCAGTTGTATCCATCCGCAGATATGTCCGAACCTCGACACCAACCACTCCGCACTGTTGGAGGTCTATCGTGCCGTCGATGCCGTTCCTGATGTGAAGAAGAGTTTCATCGGCAGTGGTGTGCGCTACGACCTCATCCTGCATCATAGCAAGGACGAGGCAAGCAACCAAGCCGCCAAGGAGTATGCCCACGAGCTGATAACCCGTCATGTGAGTGGTCGTCTGAAGGTGGCTCCTGAGCATACCAGCGATAAGGTGTTGTACCTGATGCGCAAACCGTCGTTCCAACAGTTCTACGACTTCAAGCGTATCTTCGACCGTATCAATAAGGAGGAACATCTCAACCAGCAGATCATCCCCTACTTCATCTCCAGTCACCCGGGGTGTACGGAACAGGACATGGCACAACTGGCGGAGATCACCAAACAGCTGAACTTCCACTTGGAACAGGTACAGGACTTCACACCGACTCCGATGACGGTGTCCACCGAGACATGGTATACGGGTTACGACCCCTATACAATGGAGAAGGTGTATAGTGCTCATAGTCCCAAGGAGAAACTCGCCCAGCGACAGTATTTCTTCTGGTACAAGGACCCCCAAACCTCAGACCCCAGACCTCAGACCTCAAACCCCAGACATCATGCAGATTATAGAACAAAGCCTCATCGCGAAGAGTCCCCAAAGAAAAAGCGAGGACGGCATCCTCATCACCCCTGACTTCATTGCCATCATCGACGGCTCTACCTCGAAGACCGACTATCGTCATAGCATCTTCCGCAGCAA
>CALFUF010000061.1 GCA_937916405.1 uncultured Prevotella sp. | reverse complement strand
TTTAAAGGATATGGCTTTGTCTTTTCATGTCTATGGGGATTATTAGGAATTTTGTCGTCTTATATCCCTGTGATGATATTGAAGTATGTCAATCATTCGTCACCAAGTTTATTCATCCCTGCCATTATCGTTATCACCTTATTATATATGGTAATCTGTCATTTCACGGACTTCCGCTCCGATACCAATAGCGAGAACTTGCTGATATCTGAGGTGATGGATGATGATGTCAAGTCAACATTGTTAGAGCCCCTCTATTATACTTTCAAAGAAAAGAAGTTTAAGTTCAAGGGTTCTAATTTCGGTCTGCTCGATGACGTGACCAATCAGGTACGCTCTCTGAGTGGCGAGTCCGTCATGCATTATGTATTGTGGTCTGCCCTCGTGGGACTGATGTTGATGGAGATGGTGGTGTTCAGTCATAGCCTGTTGAACGTGAAGAATCCTAACTTAAATAGTTGGAAGCTGAATCCATCGGCAGTAGTTAAACAAATACAAAAGGACGTGGAATAATATGGTTTGTGAGCATTGTCATAAAGAAAACCGTTCGATTGCGAAGTTCTGTAAGTGGTGTGGAAAACCACTTATCTCGCAGAACGTTCTTGACCAGTTGGTGGGTCTTGATGATGTCAAGAAACAGCTGAAGACAGTTGTTGATACCTATACTTATCTCCATTCCCGCAAGGACATCATGAAGGTGCGTTTAAGTGTGAACGCCATCATCATTGGTGAGACGGGAACAGGTAAGACGGCACTGGCTGAGATTATCCGCGATTATTTTTTCCAGCATAAGATTATCGACAAACCCAAGTTGACGATGGTTGACGCTGTCGACTATCAGCGTTTCGTCGACAAGTGGGACGAGAATATCAAGAAGTCAAAGGATGGTATCCTGTTCTTTGATAATGTGCAGAAACTGCTGCCTGACCGTTATTCCAATCAGGTGAATCCACTCGACAAGTTGTTTGTGGAGATGGATAAGTGGGACGATAATCCTATTGTCATCATCTCTGGTTTGCCAAGGGGCTTGGATGATTTCCTTGTGAACAACCCTGCGGCACAGAACCGTTTCAAGTATATCTTCCGTCTTCCTACTCCTGATTATAATGAGTTATGTGAGGTTTGTAAGCAGGAGTTGCGAATAAAATATGGTATTTCTGCCTACACCCCAGAGGCGGCGCATAAGCTGGAGCGCTATTTCCAGTATCAGGTAAAGATCAAGGACGACACCTTCGGCTATCGTCATCTTGCTGTCAAGACAGCAGAGGACATCTTCACCTCTTTTATTAGTAGAGGTGCTGACGCCACCATGATAGAGGAGAGTGATATCCGTGGATATGTTCCTGAGGAGCGTACGCTGGATGATATCCTTAGTGATCTCAACCAGTATATTGGTATGGATCAAGTCAAGAAGGCTGTTCGTGAGATTGCCTATAGTGTGCAGAACAGTGTGCAGCGTGCTCAGCGTGGACTTGGTGAACAGCAGAAAGCTGGCATCCATATTGTCCTGACTGGTAATCCTGGTACGGGTAAGACAACCATTGCTCGTAAGTTAGGAGAGATACTGGAGGCTATAGGCTATCTTGACAGCGGGCATGTCGTAGAGTGTGACCGTGCTAAAATGGTGAGTCCATACCAAGGAGAGACACCTAAGGTCGTAGACCGCTTGTGTGACAAGGCGATGGGCGGTATCCTTTTCGTGGATGAGGCTTATACGCTGGCACCTGTCAGTCAAGGTGGTGATCGTGACAATCAAGGTGCTCAGGCGCTGGAGCAGTTGATGAAACGTATGGAGGATGACCGTGGTAAGTTTGTGGTGATTGCCGCAGGTTATCGCACGGAGATGGAGAACCTCTTCCGTATCAATCCTGGTGTGCGTAGCCGTTTCAGTTATTTCCTGAACATCGACGACTATAATCCTGACGAGTTATATCAGATTCTGCAAGTCTTTGCCAAGTCAAAGAATTATGTCTTTGCGCCAGAGGCGGAAGAGTTGTCACGTAAGATGATCACGGAGATGTACGACTCCCGTGACAAGGACTTCGCCAACGGACGTACCATGCGTCAGTTGTTCGACAAGATTACCGCCAAGCAGGCTGAGCGTCTGCAGAAGGAAGACATGTCGACGAAGACCAATGAGGAGTTGATGACCATCACAGAGGCGGATATCCCGTACGAGGTCCCGAAAGCGGTTGACTATACTGAGTGTCTGGAGAAACTGAATGGTATGGTGGGCTTGGAAGCCGTCAAGCAGGAGATATCCAATCTTGCCGCCTTCCTCAACTTACAGATACGTCGTGGGGAAACCAATACGTTCCAGGGAAAGCATTATGTCTTTACGGGTAATCCTGGTACGGGTAAGACAACAGTCGCCCGTATTATGGCAGATGTGTTCCGCTCGTTGGGAATCCTTTCCAGAGGACAGCTGGTGGAGTGTGATCGTAGTAAACTCGTTTCTGGTTATTCCGGACAGACCGCCATCAAGACCAATCAGTTGATAGACTCGGCGATGGGTGGTGTGTTATTCATCGATGAGGCTTATACATTGAAATCGAGCGACCAGGACTCTTTTGGCAGCGAGGCTATAGATACCTTGCTGAAACGACTGGAGGATGACCTTGGTAAGTTCATTTGTATCGTGGCAGGTTATACTGATCAGATGCATGACTTCATCGATACCAACCCAGGACTGAAGAGTCGCTTTAC
>CALFUF010000060.1 GCA_937916405.1 uncultured Prevotella sp. | reverse complement strand
ACCAATCAAAGGGGAAGATAGACAAATCGTCCCAAGTTATTTTTTAATCATTACTTTGTGTTATTTTTTTTATACTTTTGCACGACTATGAAGAAGAAACTATTTACTTTAATGGTTGCCGTATGGGTGTCATGTACACTCTGTGCAACAAGTATTGACCGCCAGCAGGCTACGCAGTTGGCCCGTGATTTTATGGCTAAGAATTTTAAGTCTAATGCGGCACGAAGGGCTGCCCAGACCATTCCCCTCACCAGTGTGGAGACAGGTCAGTCTCTGGTCTATGCCTTCAACGTGGAGGGTGGTGGCTTTGTGGTAGTGGCAGGTGACGACTGTGCACCAGCTATCCTTGGCTACAGTGAGACATCAGTGATGGACCCCTCTGACATGCCAGATGGTATGAAGGACCTCTTTGAGCAGTATCAGCAGGAGATGCAGTACATGATAGCCAATGGGCTGCGTTCCGCTGCCATCGAGACCCTCGGAGCAGAGATAAAACCCTTGATGACATCGAGGTGGGGACAGGGCGGACCTTATAATTATATGTGTCCAAGGTATAAGATAAAAAACGACAAAGGAGTTTGGGTTAATAGACTCTCGCTGACAGGATGTGTTGCTACGGCGATGGCGCAGATATTGTATTACCACAAATTCCCGGCAGAGATCAGTAAGTTACCAGGGGAGTACTACAATAACTCTAAAGGTACAATAGTGCCAGCTATTGATGTCAGCAAAACACTGGACTGGGACTTGATGCTCCCGACCTATGGTACACGAAACAATGTCGGTGGTACCCAAGAACAGAAAGACGCAGTGGCAAAACTGATGCGACTGGTAGGACAGTCTGTGAATATGCAATATACACCAACTAATTCCACTGCGAAAGGTGCCTTGACGACATATAGTTTCGTTAACTATTTCAACTATGACGCCTCCACTATCAAATTGATTCAGCGAAGAGACTATGCCTATACTGATTGGGTGAAGATGATTTATCAGGAGATGGCGAGCGGTCGTCCTGTATTATATAATGGACAGTCTAATGGAGGCGGTCATGCCTTCGTTGTTCATGGTTACGAAAAGGAAGATTTCTTCTATATCAATTGGGGATGGTATGATACAGAGGATCTTGCCTTCAGACTCTCGCTGTGTAACCCGTCAAAGAAATATGAGGGTGGCGGCACAGGTGATGCAGGCTTCTCTGGTATGCAGACTGCCGTTATCGGTATTCAACCTGCCTCTACACCACAGAGCAGTGAGCATTTGATGGGAGGGTTCTTCCGATGGTGTGGTAAATACAATTACCAGCGAGCATCACTTGATCAGAACTTTTACTTGACAGAGGCAATTACTCAGATTATTGATAACACGACAAATACTTCTGAGAATTTTATATACGGTGCTGTTGTCAAAAATGCAGATGGGGAGATTGTTCAGGAAATTCCATCATTGATTCCTGATGAAGAGATGATAGGGTTGAATCCTGGTGAGGAAGTAAACTTATACAGGTTGCCAATAAAAATCGGTGCCAACCTGGGTAACGGGATCTATACTTTAGAGTTCGTCTGGAGATATAAGAAAGACGAGCCATGGAGATACTTCTATCCGACCTATAAGATGATGTTCAAAATCAGTGAGAATACCCTTATTTTCGACTGCCGTCCAGTCTGGCTGACAGTGAATATGGAAGTGACGAAACAGGAAACTACTGAGAGACAACGGTACAAAGTGAAGGTGACCTTGGAGAACAAGAGCAGCGACAAGACATTCCAGCGCACCATCCGACTGGGACGTGACGAAGGTTGGAAGCCACGTGAGAGCTATGGCGCTGCTGTCATGGTTGGACCAGGTGAGAAAAAGGAAATAAATATGGAATACAAAGCTGAGCGACGGACTCCCGTCACACTCTATCTCGCGACAATAGAGGATGGGGTGCCTCTGGGCGAAGGCGTTGCCACAGATGTAGAATACAAGATGGAGGGTGTTACACTCGAAGGCAAATGCAACCTGACTGATGCGCTCAAGAAGAATGCCGACGATACGTATGTGCTGAATGCTGACGACAGCTATCAGGTTGTGTATACCGTCAAGAATACCGGTACTAAAGAATTCCTAGGTTATTTGCTGTTGACGGACTTAATCGGTTCTAATAAAAACAATTTGGAGCAGAACAATAGTGACGGCGAAATTGTCAGTCTGGCACCAGGGGAGAGTTATGATTTGAAGCTGACCATCAATAACGATGGCAATCAAGATGTGTTACACCAGATTGGCTGCTATAAGTATAATGAGTTAGACCTGCCTGTTAGTATGTATGAGAGTGAGCTGTTTGTCATCCAACCTAATTACAACTTGTCAATGGAAAGCCTTAATGTCTCTCCAGTAGAACCTGTCGATGACGAACTGGCAGACTACATCGTAAAGGGAACGCAGATGACAGTTAGCGGCAAGATTGCAAATCCTCAGGCAACAGCCTTTGAGGGCACTGTCATCTTGAGACGCTATGTGACCGACTTCAGTAAGGAATATGAGGTGGATGAAGACGGATATATCAACATCGAGCCAGACAAGATGCTGACGAGTGAGGTAACTATCCCTGCCAATGGCAGTATCGACTACACTCAAGTCCTCAACCTCAACGGACTGGTACAGAACACTGATTACAGTGCGCTCGTCGATTTCGTCATCACCTTTGTACGTAAGGGAACAACTGACGAGGTACCTCTGTTCTATTCTGATCCTTACCTGATTAATGATGGAACACCAACGGGTATCAAGATGACCAAGGTGGAGCGACAGCAGACGGAGAGCGTTTACGACTTGCAAGGTCGTCGTGTCCATGGTAAACCTGCCAAGGGTATCTATATCATTGGCGGTAAGAAGTTCATCTTGAAATAAACGGATAAACTGCATCAAAAAGCCCCACATTGGCTAACCAGTGTGGGGCTTTTTGATAATAGTTTTTCTCATGCTTTCTCAGCCTTTA
The DNA here is from genome assembly GCA_937916405.1 of uncultured Prevotella sp. Classification (GTDB taxonomy): domain Bacteria; phylum Bacteroidota; class Bacteroidia; order Bacteroidales; family Bacteroidaceae; genus Prevotella. The sequence goes on along the minus strand of CALFUF010000060.1, from coordinate 29,577 downwards.
AATCCTCATAGTAATGAGAGAGGGTTGAGTACATGTAAGGAAGCAGGAAGATGAAGCCGAAGCCCAGGGTTAGGCAGCACAGGATAGCCCAGCCGATGAAACTCAGCAACAGCCAGAACAGTTCCATCTTGTGTCCCTTCATCATCTCAGCACTCTTCTTCATAGCGTCAGCAGCACTGATCTGTGGGTCGTCCTTCAGGATGTATTCCGTCTGTGAGAACATTAAGGCGAGGATAATACCGGGAACAATCAGCAGGATAGTGCCGATGACCACACAGAGGGTTACTAAAAAGCCTGCGAGGAAGATACGGACGAAGTCCTTGTAACCGTCAAACAGGCGCTCGTAGGAAATGTCCTCGTTACGGATAAGATTCAGGAAGTAAATGGTGATACCCCATTCCAGAGGCAGACAGAGGAGATACCAGAATCCAGAGATTCCATAACCTGTCGTAACGTCAAAGAACATAGAGGCTCCCTGACCTACACATCCACTGATCAACAGATAGATAATGGCGGCAATGATGCCATTTGTCCACTTGCCCTCTAAAGAGGCAAGGGCACGATTCTTGTAACCTTGATTATTTTCCATAATGCTTGTAATTATAAGTTCAGATATTGTGTTTTACTCAATCACTACAGTCGTCCAACCATGCTTGTCCTCAATCTCTCCATACTGGATGCCACGCAGGGTGTCGAAAAGTTTCTTGGAGATAGGACCAGGCTTCTCACCGAAGTCATAACGCTTACCCGTCTCTAAGTCGTCGATATAAGAGATAGGACTGATGACAGCGGCGGTACCGCAAGCACCTGCCTCATCGAAGGTCTCCAGCTCTTCCTCAGGGATAGGACGACGCTCCACCTTCAGACCGAGGTCCTCGGCAACCTGCATCAGACTCTTATTGGTGATAGAGGGCAGGATAGAGGTGGACTTAGGAGTGACATAGGTGTTGTTCTTGATACCGAAGAAGTTGGCGGCACCACACTCGTCAATATATTTCTTCTCCTTGGCATCGAGGTAGAACTCACAGGCATAACCCTTCTCATGGGCGAGGTTGTTGGCAAAGAGGGAAGCGGCATAGTTACCACCGACCTTATACTTACCAGTACCCAGAGGAGCCGAACGGTCGTACTCACGGATGATGACATAGGGGTTGCTGGAGAATCCGCCCTTGAAATACGGACCTACGGGGGTCACGAAGATCAGGAAGCAGTATTCCTTGGCAGGATGCACACCAACCTGCGCACTCGTACCAATCAGCAAAGGACGGATATACAGGGTAGCGCCACTCTCGTAAGTAGGTATCCACTCCTGGTTGAGACGTACCACTTTCTTCACCATCTCCTCAAACAACTCGGTAGGCAGTTCTGGCATCAGAATGCCACGACAGGTACTCTGCAGACGCTCCGCGTTGTCTTTCACACGGAAGATGCGCACCTTACCGTCCTTACAACGATAAGCCTTCAAGCCCTCGAAAGCCTCTTGTCCGTAGTGCAGACAGGTAGCTGCCATGTGCAGGTTCAGATACTCGTCGGAGCAAATTTCAATCTCACCCCATTTGCCGTCACGATAGTAACAACGTACGTTGTAGTCGGTTTTCATATAACCGAACGATAGGTTTCCCCAGTCTAAATCTTTCATATCGTAATAATTTTAGTGCTTTTTCTTATAAATTGTGTGCAAAAGTACACAATTTGTGGCACACTTGCAAATGAAATGTGCATTATTTATCGTCTTCGAGTATCTTTTTGATGTCCTCGTCCGTTTTAGTCAACTTATCTTTACAGGCTTTGATGAGTTCTTTCGCCTTCTTCAACTGCGTCGTCAACTCATCAATCCCATACTCGTTGCGCTCCATTTTCTGCACAATCTCGTCCAATTCCTTCAATGCTTCTTCGTATTTCATAACCTCATTATTTTAACCTTAACCCTAACCGTTAACCGTTAACCGCTAACCGTTAACCGTTAACCGTTAACCGTTGACTTGATCTTTCCTTTCTCCACTCTCGTCTCTATCTCGTCCCCCGCTTTCAGCTGTTGCGGGTCACGAACGACCTTCCCGTTAAACAGGGTGATACTATATCCTCGATGCAACAACAGGGTAGGGTCGAGCAGTTCTACCCGCTGGGCAGCCATCTCCAGATGATGTCGCTCTTGCACGATAAACTGTTGGAGAGCATGACAGATACGCTCATAACGCTGGTCCAGCTGATGCTCGAAGTTCGTCTTAAACATGGTAAGCATGAACGACAACCGTTGTTGCAGGTCGTTCAGGTGCTGGAGAGTATCGGCGAGATGGGCGATCAGGAAGGCAGCGGCTGCCGTAGGAGTCTTCACCCTGGTGTTCGACACCATATCCAGCACACACTCATCCCTGTCATGTCCGATACCAGTGATGATAGGCAGTGGGAAGTTAGCGACATTCTCCGCAAGGGGCAGGGTGTCGAAACCACTCATATCACTCGTCGAGCCACCACCACGGATAATGACGACGACATCATAGTCCTCGGCATGTTCGTTAATCTTGTTCAGTGCCGCTATCACACTCTGCTCCACCTGTTCGCCCTGCATGACGGCAGGAAACAGGGTGGGATAGAACACCAGTCCGTAGTCGTTCTCCTCCAGCTGGCGACAGAAGTCACCATAGCCTGCCGCTGTCGCTGCGGAGATGACGGCGATACGCTGACAGAAACGGGGAATCACCAGTTCCCGTTGCAGGTCGAAGACACCCTCCGCTTTCAACTGCGCGATGATCTGCTGGCGACGTTGTGCCATGTCACCCAGCGTATAGTTAGGGTCGATATCCGTGACGATCCAAGAGAAACCGTAAGCCTCGTGAAACTGCGGATAGACTTTCAGCAATACCTTCATGCCGGCTCTCAGGGGTTGCCCGGTAGTGCGCTCGAAATAAGGCTGCACCATTGCCCATGTCTGTTTCCAGCACTTAGCGGAAGCCTTGGCGATAGGAGTATTGGAAGTCTCGTCCTTCTCCACCAGTTCCATATAACAGTGTCCACGACTCTCCCTGCATTCCGACAGCTCCGCCTCTACCCAATACTCATCGGGCAGCTCCGCTTCTATCGCCTCCTTCACGAGACCATTCAGCACCTGCAGTGTATATCGTTTATCTCCTGCCATCTCTCTAACTCTAACCGTTAACCGCTAACCGCTAACCCTTAACCGCTAACCGCTTCAATCCTTCACTTCACCCTCCCCACCATATAGGCACGCCAGAAGTTTGGCAATCCGTAGCCAAAGATATTATCAGGGTGCTCCTTGTTATTACCCGACTGCCGAATCAGTTCCATGACCTCTAGTGCAGTCTTATGTGGCAATGCTTGCCAAAGGCATGCGGTTAGTCCACAGATGATAGGAGCGGCAAACGAGGTGCCCATATCCTGGGCGATAGACCCTCTTCCTGTGACAATCGTTGCAGGACTGCCAATCGCTACGACATCCGGTTTCACACGTCCGTCCTGTGTAGGACCTACAGAGCTGAAGGGAGCGTTCGTCAACAGATCCGTGACGGCACCCACTGTCAGACAGTCGTCAGCGTCAGCAGGAAAGGTGAGTTTCTTCCACGGACCCATGCCGGAGTTACCTGCGGAGTTGACGAGGATCATCCCTTTCTTCGCCACGAAAGAGGCGGAATGACTGATGAGTGTCGAGTGACCGTCGAGCTGCCAGAGCTTATGTGACTCATATCCTTTGTCGAAGTCGTTATATCCTAATGAAGAGTTGATAAGGTCACAACCGACAGAGTCGGCAAACTCAGCGGCTATCGCCCAGTAGTCTTCCTCCACCTCCTGTTCCGACTGTCCGTCCTCACAGCGCAGCAGCCAGTAACTTGCCTTGGGGGCAGTGCCGATATAATAATAGGGCTTTTGGATGGTCATCGTCGACAGCACCTTCGTGCCATGGTCGAGCTCATAGAAGATAGAAGGGGAGGCGGGATACACAAAGTCACGGGTACCACGGATGTCCACCCTGCCAAAGGCGGGAATCTTATCGACGTTCTTGAAACCGCCGTCCAGCACGGCAATCATCATTCCCTCACCCATACAGTTGATGTCATGCAGCCGGTGTCCGTTCAGACTCTTGATCTGGGAATCGGCACGTCCGTAAAGGGTCGTGGATACAGAGTCCCATTCGTTGAAAGCCTCCTCGTATTTCGTCTTGAGTGCCGTGGGCTGAATAGAGTCAGGAGCCTGCCATACCAATCGGCAGTTCTTCACATAAGGCAGTTGACGGATGCGCTGCAGCTCACTGGTGTCTTTCATCTGTGCCAGCACCGTGTTGTTCCAGCGACTCGTTCCCACGACGGTTGTCTTCAGCGACTCTATCTGTCTCACATACTTAGGAGTGACGGGCAGGTCGGTGGTGTCCAATGGCAGCCCCTGTTTCTTTCGCCGGTCCACCGACCGCTTGGAGAGGAAGCGGGTAGGGCGTTCCAGCGAGTAGGGGGAGTTCTGCTTGTCTTTCAGTGTCACCCGGTAGATAAACGACGGACACTCCTTGTTCCGTACCTTCTTGGCACGGTCCTGTGCCCAGCAGTTTACCACCGCTGTCACCAGCATCATCATCAATATAAATCTCCGCATTGCTAAGTTTGAGTATTTGACATGCAAAGATACGAATAAGTGAGCACAAAACAAAGAATTTCATTCTTTTTTTGCCGAGCGCGAGTATTTTCACCGGATTTCATCTGGTAAAGATACGAATAAGTGATCACAAATCCAAATAAATCTTTGTAATTCTTTCATACCAGCCGTGTGTTCCCCTCAAATAGAGCCTTTAATTAATTCAAATTTTCTCAAATTACGTTGTCTAGTCCAAATATTTTTGTACTTTTGCATCGAATTTGAAAAGTATAACGAAAATGAAGAAGATTCTATCAATTGTTGTGATGGCAATATTGGTTGCTGTAAGTGCCAATGCACAGGTCATGAAAGCGGCAGATCTGGAGAAGTATGCCAAAGAGCGTTATGGTGATAAATGGCTCGATGCAGCCATGAACCTTGCTCGGGGACTCAAACTCGACAAGAATGAGTCGCTGACCTATCAGCAGGTAATAGAGGTGCCAGGTAAAACGAAGAACCAGATATACGTGGCTCTCAACTACTGGGCGACAGCAACTTTCAAGGATAAGCAGGCTATCACGCTGAACGATAAGGAGGCAGGGTGTATCATTATCTCGTCGACCATTGATGCCATTGCCGACCATACGGGTACGTTGAATCGTTATGTGGTCAATATCACACCCGTTATCAAGATTGACATCAAGGAGGGACGAGTGCGTGTCACCTATACCGTACAGAACTATGATGTCCTGAAAGTCGAGGATGGTGGCTGGCTGGGAGGACTGGCTGACAACAGCAGTTATCGTAACGACCACCAGAACGTCTATAGTGACGGCAAGCGTATGAAGGATGATAAGACGGATCGCCGACTCTATGATGAGCAGTGGGAGATCGTCCGTCATTACCCCTTCGTAGAGAAAGATTCGCAGAAGCGCACCTGTGCCAAGGCACTCGTCATGACCCATGCTTATTCAAATGCCATTATCGACAAAGTAGAAGAGGCTCTGAAGCATGGTATCGTTGGTAACGAAGACGATGACTGGTAATTCCGTATAACAGTGTTAAGTATTAAGTCAGACTCACGTAAGCCCTTATGTATGTATCAAAAGAAATAACAAAAACTCCCTGTTCACCTTTCACAATCCTTTCCTCCCCCTAAGCAGGGGGATTGAGAGGGGCTTTTCCCAGAAGGAACCAAGGTCTATGGAGTATTCAGATGCCTCCCAAGGGTGACGCAAGGCATCGCTATGGGGGTACGCAAGACATCTCCACGACCCTTGCGAATCATCCCCACGACCCTTGGATCCTATCCCCAACACCCTTGGGAAAGTCTCCCAACACCTATGGCTGCCATCTGCACGACCATTGGCGAGCATCCCTACGACCCATGGAGTCTATGGCTTCGAAAAGGTTGGAATACAACCAACGAATGACCCTACGAAAACTGTTCTGATGAATTTTCTCCGAGGTGAAGGCTTCAAGCCCCATACTATGTTCTCTCTACGAGAGAACATAGTATGGAGGGGCTATTTGAAGCGACCTTCACCGAGGAGCCATGACAAAAAACAAACGTCAAGAGTGAGACGAACCGAGCGACAGTCAGGTACCGACTAAGCAGGAGTTTCCTTACGACAAACTGGTAGTTTCCTTACTGCAAACTTACGCCTTCCTACGTATGGACCAGGATATAAGAGAATCGAGGTTTGTAGTTAACCACACAAAATATCCCTAAAATTTTGCTGATTCCGCAACTATTCGTAATTTTGCAACGTCAGTAGAATAATCAAGATGTATAAAACCAGCAATCTCCCCAACACCCGAATTGACATTGCCGATGCTCTGCGAGGCATTGCTGTGGCAGGTATCATCCTGTATCACTCCGTAGAGCACTTCGACATCTTTACTGAAAAGCCTATCATTCACACATTACCCTGTGACCAGATGGTGGCGGATGTGCTGGCATGGTTGCTCTCTGGCAAGATGTATGGAGTCTTTGCGATGCTCTTCGGACTGAGTTTCTTCATCATGAACGACAATCAGCAGCAGAAAGGTCGCAATTTCTCTGGTCGATTTGCATGGCGTATGTGCCTGCTGTTCATATTTGGACTTGTCAACGTGACCTTCTACGATGGTGATATCCTGATGCTCTATGCCTGCTACGGCTTGTTGCTGATCCCCATCAGTTACCTACCGTCCAAAGCGGTCTGGTGTATCATCGGTCTATTAGCTATCCAGCCTGTAGAGTTGTTCTGCCTGCTGACAGGCACTACCATCGACCATTCCACGCTTTGGGAACTATACCACAAGACCATTGCCCTGCATGAGCATGGTACATTCTGGGAGAATGCCGTCAACAATCTGCGATGCGGATTCGAGTTGAACTTCCGATACAACATATATAGCGGTCGTCTGACGCAATTGCTCTGTCTCTTTATCCTCGGCATGCAGTTAGGTCGCCAGCGGATGTTCTATAATGAAAGATGTAACTTGCAGATTTGGCACAGGCTGCTGGTCATATCTGCGATCGTCGTCCTTGTGATGAGCATCGTGGATTACAGTCCGATTGCTTCGTGGCTGACACCCATCTACAATCTCTTTATCCTGCTCATGATTGTCTCGGCAGTAGTTTCCGCTTGGTATGCTTTCGAGAGTGTGCACCGAGTGCTGCATCACCTGTGCATCTTTGGTCGCATGAGCCTCACCAACTATCTTTTGCAGTCCATCATTGGTAGCGCTATCTTCAGCGGTTATGGTCTCGCCTGCTATTACAAGTTGGGCGTCACCTACGCCGTGATGGTTGGTCTGGCGATGGTCATCGCCCAATACTGTTTCGCCCGCTTCTGGTTCGCCAACCATCAGCGCGGTCCGTTAGAGGGATTATGGCGAAAACTCACATGGATATAGCATTCTTTGACACCATCACCGACTTTGCTAACAAAATGTTTGGGGATAAAAGGAAAAAGAAGTATCTTTGCGACAACTAATATGGAATGAGGATGAACGTCATACGACATTTCTTGATGGTAACAGTCTTGCTTGCGACGCTGAATGTGTATGCACAGGACGAGGATGAGGACATTGCCTATTCGCTCAATCTGGCTGAGACGGTGGTGCTGGCTGACGGAATGACGTTCGAGGAATACCTATTGAAGAAGGTACTTGCCAATGCCAAACCCTTGAAAGAACGAGTCAGGGCACTGCGCTACTCCGTGACATGCCAGTTGGAGAAAGACATCGACCTGACGACATTTCCCCATCGCAGGACCATCACCTTCGCTGCCCGTCTGGCAGGATACGGTCCTATCGTGAGTGCCCTCAGGGAACATAAGCATTTCGGTATCACGATGGCAGAGGATGTGTTATACAACAATGGCAGGATAACGACTTCTAACGTGCGGATGGTGGAGATGAAGCAGGAACTGACGAAGAAGCAGATCGCCTCCTTCCTGAAGCACGATGGTATGATGAGTGCCTATGTGTATGACCAGTTTTATAAGAAGGTACGCGAGAAAGTGAAGGAGCTGCAGAAGAAATCTAAGAAAAAGAAAGAGACGGGCATGAAATATGTCGGCAGTTACACAGTAGGCGATCGGACGTTCTATATAGTGAAGCTCGACAACATGCGGGTGCATATTGCTGATGGCTGTTGGCAGATTTCACGCATCGACTGGCAGGAGAAGCAGAACAACATGCACTATGAGTTCAAGGAGGTGAGACCCGATCTGTTCCTCCTGTCACAAGGTACCGCTAAGTTTTTCGTTGACAAAGTGAAATGGCCCAAGGGGTACATCTCCATGAAAATGCACTATACTTATCATTGAAAAGAAATTATATGACCAGAAAAGAAAGATACGAGTATGTCCTCCATTACTTCCGTGAACAGATGCCGGAGGTACAGACGGAGCTGGAGTTCGGCAGTGTGTTCCAACTGTTGGTTGCCGTCATCCTAAGCGCCCAGTGTACTGACAAGCGCATCAACCAAGTGACACCAGAGCTGTTTCGCCATTACCCTGACGCCCCATCGATGGCGAAAGCGGACATGGAGGATGTGCTGGAATATGTGAAGAGTGTCTCCTACCCTAACTCAAAGGCGGAGCACCTGGTGCAGATGGCTCGTGTACTGATGGAGAAGCACGGAGGAGAGGTCCCTTCAGACATGAATGCTTTGTTGGATCTGCCTGGTGTAGGCAGGAAGACAGCCAACGTGATACAGAGTGTCGCCTTCGGCAAGTCGACGATGGCAGTGGATACCCATGTGTTCCGTGTCAGTCATCGTCTGGGACTTGTCAGTAAGAAAGACGACACCCCTTATAAGGTAGAACAGATGTTGGTAAAAAATATACCCGCGGAAGATATTCCACGGGCACATCACTGGTTATTGCTTCACGGACGGTATGTATGTACCTCACGCTGTCCACATTGTGGGAAATGCGACCTTAATGGTGTTTGCCCTTCTGCCACCCTTTCATCATCCGACGGTGGAACTGGTTCTCAGCCTTGATAGCGTCATAAACCTTAGAGGCTGGCAGCACCTGAACCATCTTCTTATGGTAACACTGCTCTAACTTCTTGAGTTCGATATCCAGTCTGTCACGCTCACTGATGGCATTGGCACATCCCTCCTCACTGGCAGGTTTCTCCTTACCGGTTTGACGCATCTTCTTGTATATTCCACGCTGTTTCTGATGCATCTCCCGCAACAAGGGGAAGAACTTCGCAGCCTCCTCGTTGGTGAGCTTCGCCTCTTTGGTGATAAAGGCGGCAAGGTCTGCCTCAAACTTCTCGGGTGAGAACTTCTTCTCTTGCGCCATACCTACCATACACAGCATCAAAGAGACAGACAGCAATATCATTCTTCTCATAATATCTCCTATTTAGTTTTCTGCCAGACAGGCATAAATGTCCGTATTATCAATCATCGCATAGTCGGCAGCCTCATCCATATAGGTATCTGTGACAGCCATCTGAGGCATCTCAGAAGTGGCAGGGGTGTCGATGCGTGAGAAGTATACAGCGACGCAGAAGACGGCAACGACCAGACAGGCTGCGGCATACATCCAAGGACGTAACAGCGTGTGCTTTGCTTTCTGTTGCCTTGGGGGCAACTGCTCCATCATATGGTCGGCAAAACTGTCGAAATACCCCTCCGGAACACGGAAAGGATTGCGCTTTGCCAATCTCTCTTCAAGATATTTCTCTTCGTTCATATCCATTGCTTTATAGTTTGGACGTTTTCACATCGTGAAAGTTTAATCGTGTTGCTTAAAAAACTCAGATATTTTCTTCACCGCTATATGGTAGGAGGCTTTCAGGGCACCTTCCGAGGTGTTGAGAACCTTACTCATCTCACTATATTTCATCTCGTCGAAATAACGGAGATTAAAGACGGTACGCTGTACTTCTGGCAATTGGGCTATCGCCTCCTGCAGTTGTGCCTCTGTCTCGTCGCCATCGAAATAACGGTCCGCCATCAAGGTATTGGCAACTCCTGTCGCATCATCAGCACTGACAGTGGCGACACCTTTCTGACGACGAACGAAATCGAGGCTCTCATTGATGGCGATACGATAGAGCCATGTGGATATCTTGGAGTCTTTTCGAAACGAGTCAAGATTGGTCCATGCCTTCAGCATCACGTTCTGCATGACATCATTGGCATCCTCGTGGGTGAGAACGATACGACGTACCTGCCAATATAGCTGTTCACTATATTGTCGCACCACCATCTCAAATGCCTTTCGTTGGGTTGATGGGTCGGAGAGCATAACAACCAACTGTTCCTCGTCCATCGCCATTAGATATACTTCTTTAAATAATTCCAGATATTCTTGTCGTATCCATAGACATCTGGGAAGGTCCGTATCTGTCCGTTCTCGTCCGGATAGATGGTATAATAAATAATATAAAGAGGTACGTGAGGCTTCACTGGCATATAACTAATCAGTTTGTGAGGCAACTTCCTACCATTCTCGTTCTCCTCCGGCTCATGGTTACGGAGATAGTCCCTACCCTGATCCGTCACAGGTTTGATATCCATGGATATACGTATCTTGTCTAAAGTCCAGTCGTCAACATCTCCCAAGAGGAAATGGGCAAGGTCGAAAGGTCGCTGCACACGGACACAACCATGTGACACGCCTCTCCAACTGTTCTGGAAGAAACCTGGTGTGGAGGTGTCGTGCAGATAGACAGAGAAATTGTTCTTAAAACGGAACACGATACGTCCCAGAGAGTTTCCCCTTCCACCATCCTGTGACACACGATACTTACCACTTGCCAGCATATCACGTGACACACTACGGATAGCCACTTTCTTACCTGTAGCACGCTCGGCGATATAATAACGATGGCGAGCGAAATAGCTACTGTCGCCAGCATGATGGAGCACATCAGTACTGATAATGCTCTGCGGGATATTCCATTCCGGGTTGACTTGGAAATACTCGATGGCACTGGTCAGCAACGGTGTCCTCGTGGAAGTCTTTCCACATCCGATCTTCATCGACATCGTGGAGTCAGGACCAAAGGCGTAAAGCATGAAGGCAGGGATATTCACCACCACACGCTTACCCGTTGAGGGCATGGGGTTCCGCTCTTGCCAACGACAACGCTCCATGTTCACCAGAACACGCATGCGTTTCTCATCGGACAATGTGTCAGACAACTGATACAGCAAATGGCGATAAAGGGGAGACTGCGGCTCTACCTCACGCATCATCACGCCCACACTGTCATTGGCTATCTTACTAAAAGCCTTCTGATAGAAAGCGGCAGTAGGACGTATGATGGGTATGTCGAACTGATTCACAAACTGTACCTTGACATTACCAAGGCTATCGGGCTTCGACTCTACCATGTTCATCGCCTTCTTAGGATTCACGAATCCATATCGCTGTCCTGCCACATACGACAAGTAGGCATGGGTGAGATAATACTCCAAATCAGCAATCACATCGTTGACAGTATGCTGTTTGTCAAAGTCCAAGGACTTAAAACGCTGTATGCCTTGCTCTATCTCCTTAACCTTAAAACCGGCAGGTGAGAGCCCTATCTCACTGACATGCGACAACTGTGCCAGCAAGGTGTCTGCCATTGGCGTAAGACCTTGTCTGCCAAACCATAGCATCGGACCACCTTCCCTATAATACAAAGCAGTCTGACTGTCAGGGGACATGGAGTCCTTGCTGACTGTTCCCATCCTCTTTAAAGCAGACTGGATTTCAGAAGGTGCTATTTGAAAAACAGGCGTCTTCAAATCTGAAAACGCCTCTATAGTAATATCTCCTTTCTGAACAGCCCCCTCCTCACATCCGGCGAGGAACCAAGAGACGAACAGAAATAAAAGGAATGTCAAATAACAATCTTTCTGACAACCTTTCCAACTTTGATGATATAGCAACCTTTAGGAATGTTTGTTAATTCAATTCTTTGTGCTGGGCTCTCAATACGTACAGCCATCACATGACGACCTGTCAATGAGATCACCTCCATCACCTGTCCTTCTGCATTCACAATATGGACAGAAGACTTAGAAACACTAATCTGTACCTCGTTCTTCTCGTCATTCTGCTCGATGCTAAAACTCTCTGACGGAGCTGCCTGAGTAGTCATAGGGAGCATGAAGAAACATGCTGCAAAAAGTGCAATTGTAAGTAATCGTTTTGTCATACGCTTTACATATTACAGTTGCAAAAGTAGGAATAATATTTGGAATTACCAAATTTTAACGTAAAAAAATGCGCTTAAAGCTCAAAAATCATCTGTTCATCACACAAAACACTATTTTCAAACACCTCTTTCGCCTCAGAAAGTAAGATGCTCTCATCCTCATAACGGGAGGAGTAATGCCCTAACAGCAATTTCCCTACTTGTGCGTCACGAGCCACCATCGCTGCCTGACGGGCTGTAGAATGGTAGTATTTCTCGGCATGCTGTATATTATCCTCCCCATAGGTGCTCTCATGGTAGAGCGCCGTCACTCCCTTGATACGCTCATGCAGCGTGGGGATATAACGGGTGTCACTGCAATAGGCGTAGCTGCGTACAGGTTCTGCCGGTTCCACCAATCGGTTATTGGGGATGACCTCCCCCTCAAGTGTCATCCAGTCTGCCCCATCCTTGATATTACCAATTTGACTAATCGGTACCTTATAGAAGTCTATCATATCACGCTTGATATGCGGCTTCGTCGGCTTCTCCTTGAACAGGAAACCACAACAGGGCATACGATGCTCCAAAGGTATAGTCTCTATGGTCAGACTACGATCCTCATAGATCACTTGCTGTTGGGTGGTATCCACTACATGAAAGACAACCTCATAATCGAGTCCATGACAGAACAGCCGCATCTGCTCATTGAGCGTCGCCTCCAAGGGAGCTGGCGCATAGACATCCAATTTGGCTGTACGTCCCAAAAGACCGAACGTACTAATCATTCCGATGAGTCCGAAACAATGGTCACCATGGAGATGACTGATAAACACCGCAGAGAGTTTGGTAAAGCGGATATGGGAACGTCGTAACTGCATCTGCGTTCCCTCTCCGCAATCTACCATGAACTGCTTCCCTCTCAGCTCCACCACCTGTGATGAGGAATAGTGCTTGAGTGTAGGTAAAGCACTTCCACATCCTAGAATATGAATCTTAAACGGTTCCAAGATTTCGTCAAATCTTATAGTCGTCCTCTGATGCCTCCTCCAGTTGGATATCAGAGTCCGGTTTCTTTAACTGCTGGCGGCCATACTCGTAAAGATCCTCATTGTCTTTCAGTATCAGGGAGTCCGGAGTCAGTCGTACAAGGTTATAGAGAGTGACCTCCTCTTCCTCTCCAGCGCCCTCACGTACATCGACAATTTCCAGTTTTCCGCGAACAAGACGCCAGGTCTTATAGGTCAGCGTGGTCTGCTCAATACCCTCCACAATACCACCTTCTTTGATGCGAAAGCCTACCTCATCACTGCCATCCAACGGGTTGGGCATTACCCAGTTTCCTAACAATGCGGCCTGATTGATCACAATCAGTGCCTCAGTCTTCTTCGAATTAGGAACTACAGCCATGCGGTCGCCTGCCTGTAAGCCACCAAACACCTGATTGTTGTCACGAGCATAGGTAATATCTAACTGGATAGTGTCACCTAAGTCAGTAATCACCTGTATGGTATTCATAGCCGTACTCTCACCACAAACACCATAGATGGTAGGATCCTGCATGGCGCTCATATCCGTAGAATCACCATTGTCAAAGGGGATAGGTTGTGATTTACCACCACAGCTGCTCATCATGAAGACCACGGCAGCAACCAACGTCATAGCAATTGTAATTTTCTTCATAATCTTTATTTATTTTGTTATTCTTTACTTTTCGCTTCATTCCACAAGGCATCCATTTCCTCCAAAGTCATTTCCGTCAACGGTTTCCCTACCTTGATGCTATGCTGCTCAATATAATTGAACCGACGGATAAACTTCAGGTTGGTCTCCTCTAAGGCATTGTCGGGATTCAGATGATACAGACGTGCCGCATTAATCACAGCAAAGAGGAAGTCGCCCAGTTCCTGCTCAGACCGTTTCTTGTCCTCTCGCCTCAACTCCACCTCCAGCTCTTCCAGTTCCTCACGAACTTTCGACCATACATCTTGTTTATCCTCCCAGTCAAATCCCACATGACGAGCCTTGTCCTGTATACGGTATGCTTTAATGACAGAAGGTAATGACGCTGGAACACCACTCAGTACACTCTTGTTACCGTCCTTTTCTTTTTGCTTTATCTGCTCCCAGTTATCGAGCACCTGTTCCACACTCTTCACCCCTGAGTACTCACTCTTACCTGCATCCTCGCCAAAGGGCAATGGTTGTGGATTAGAAGCTCCAATCTGAGACGGATGATAGACATGCGGATGACGGAATATCAACTTATCAACCAGATGATTACAAACATCCGCTATATCAAACTTACGGTCCTCTTCACCTATCCTTGCATAGAAACAGATATGCAGTAACACGTCTCCCAACTCCTTGCAGATTTCCGCTGTCTCATCCTTCATCAAGGCATCACACAGCTCATAAGTCTCCTCTATCGTATTAGGGCGCAAACTCTCATTCGTCTGTTTCTTATCCCAAGGACATTTCTCCCTCAAGGTATCCAGCACATCAAGCATTCGCCCGAAAGCTGCCATCTTTTCTTCTTTAGTATGCATCCGTTCCATAATCTTTGCAAAAGTACAAAATAAAAACGAAACCACCAAATTTCTACAAGCTATTTGGCAGTTTCGTTTTTTTTGCTTACCTTTGCACGTCATTATTAAATAAGTTATGGAACTAGCAAGTAAATACGATCCTAAAGAGGTCGAATCGAAATGGTATCAGTACTGGTTGGACAATAAGTTGTTTGCCAGTAAACCCGATGGACGTGAACCTTATACAATTGTGATTCCGCCACCTAATGTGACAGGTGTACTGCACATGGGACACATGTTAAATAATACTATCCAGGATATTCTGGTGCGCCGTGCCCGTATGGAGGGGAAGAACGCGTGTTGGGTTCCTGGTACAGACCATGCTTCTATCGCCACAGAGGCTAAGGTGGTGAAAAAACTGGCAGAACAGGGTATTAAGAAGCATGACCTCACCCGTGAGGAATTTCTAAAACACGCATGGGACTGGACGGATGAGCATGGCGGTATCATCCTGAAACAGTTACGCCGTCTGGGTGCTTCATGCGATTGGGACCGTACCGCTTTCACGATGGACGAGAAGCGTTCAAAGAGTGTTATCAAGGTTTTCGTTGACCTTTACAATAAAGGACTGATCTATCGTGGCCTGCGCATGGTCAACTGGGATCCTAAGGCACTGACCGCCCTATCGACCGAGGAAGTAATCTATCGTGAGGAGAAGAGTCATCTCTTTCATTTGAAATATTATGTAGATGGTCTGGAAGACCTTGAGAATAAAGAGGAGCTAGAACAAGCTGGCAATATCATCCACAAGGATGCCAAAGGCTATTATGCCGTTGTTGCCACCACCCGTCCTGAGACCATCATGGGTGATACCGCTATGTGTATCAACCCCAAAGATCCGAAGAACCAGTGGCTGAAGGGACGTAAGGTCATCGTTCCACTGGTAAACCGTGTGATTCCTGTAATTGAGGACCGTTACGTGGATATTGAGTTCGGTACTGGTTGCTTGAAGGTGACTCCTGCCCACGACACTAACGACTATATGCTAGGAAAGACCCACAACTTGGAGACGATTGACATCTTCAATGCTGACGGTACTATCTCCGAGCAGTCACCATTGTATGTCGGCATGGACCGTTTCGACTGTCGTAAGCAGATTGCCAAGGACTTACAGGAGGCAGGACTGATGGAACGCATCGAGGACTACACCAATAAGGTCGGTTACTCTGAGCGTAATCCCGACACGGCTATCGAGCCACGCCTTTCCCTTCAATGGTTCTTGAAGATGAAGCATTTTGCGGACATCGCACTACCCCCTGTCATGAGCGACGACATTAAGTTCTATCCCACGAAATACAAGACCACCTACAAGAACTGGCTGGAGAATATCCAAGACTGGTGTATCTCCCGTCAACTCTGGTGGGGGCACCGTATTCCCGCCTATTATTATAATGAGAAAGGTGACTTCGTGGTAGCAGAGACTCGTGAACAAGCGCTTATACTTGCCAAGCAGAAGGATCCCGCAGTGACAGATGCTGATTTGCGACAAGACGAGGATGCCCTGGACACTTGGTTCTCCTCTTGGTTGTGGCCTATCTCCCTCTTCGATGGTATCAACAATCCGAAGAGTGAGGAGCTTGCCTACTATTACCCCACCTCAGACCTTGTTACGGGTCCAGACATCATCTTCTTCTGGGTGGCGCGTATGATCATGGCTGGCTATGAGTATGTAGGTAAGATGCCATTCAAGCATGTTTACTTTACTGGTATCGTACGTGACAAACTGGGACGTAAGATGTCCAAGTCACTGGGTAACTCTCCCGATCCCATTGAGTTGATAGAGAAATTCGGTGCCGACGGTGTACGTATGGGGATGATGTTATCCGCCCCTGCCGGCAATGATATTCTTTTCGATGAGAGCCTGTGTGAGCAAGGTCGTAACTTCAACAATAAGATATGGAATGCCTTCCGCCTTGTCAAAGGATGGCAGGTTGCCGATATTGAGCAGACAGAGGCAAGCAAAATTGCTGTGGCATGGTTTGAGACGAAACTCAAACTTGTCAACGAGGAGTTACAGGACCTCTTCTCAAAATATCGTATCTCTGAGGCTCTGATGGTTGTCTACAAGCTTTTCTGGGACGAGTTCTCCAGCTGGTATCTGGAGATGGTGAAACCTGCCTATATCAATGGTGAGGCACAACCCATCGACAAGGCTACTTACGATGCAACCCTGCGTTTCTTCGATATCCTGTTGAAGATGCTGCATCCCTTCATGCCATTTATCACCGAGGAATTGTGGCAGGCACTCTATGAGCGCAAGGCTGGTGAGAGCATCATGCGGGAAAGTCTGAAGCTCGATGCTCCTTCCGCTGCAGAGAAGAAACTTGCCGATGATATTGAACAGGTGAAACAGATTGTCAGTGGTGTCCGTATGGTACGTAACCAGAAGAATATCGCACCAAAAGAAGCACTGGAGTTACAGGCAGTTACCGCCAACCACTATGAGGACTATACTGCCGCTATTATGAAGATGGCGAACGTTAGTGCTATCAACGTGGTAAGTGAGAAAGACGCTACGGCTTCCGCCTTCATGGTAGGTACAGACGAGTTCGCTGTTCCTCTGGGTAACATGATTGATATTGATGCTGAAATTGAGAAGCAAGAGGCACAACTGAAACATCTTGAGGGTTTCCTTGCTGGTGTGATGAAGAAACTCTCCAATGAGCGTTTCGTTGCTAATGCGCCGGAGGCTGTTGTTGCCTTGGAGCGCAAGAAACAGAGTGACTCCGAGGAGAAGATTGCAGCTCTGAAAGAATCCCTCGCCGCACTTCGTGCACAGAAATAAGATGCCAATCATTGAGATTGCAGAACTCACTCATCCTGGTGTAGAGGTATTCAGTACTCTGACTGAGGCACAACTACGTAACAGAATAGAACCCGAAAAGGGAATCTTTATCGTGGAGAGTCCGAAAGTCATTCGGGTGGCGCTAGAGACAGGCTATCTACCTGTAGCACTACTCTGTGAACAAAGACATATCGAGGGGGATGCCGCAGACATTATAAAACGGTGTGGTGACATACCAGTATATACCGGCAGTCGTGATCTGTTGGCCCAACTGACAGGTTATACCCTTACCAGAGGAGTACTCTGTGCTATGCGTCGCCCCACTCCTCAAAAAGTGGCAACCATCTGCAAGGGTGCACGACGTATTGTGGTGATAGACGGCGTGGTAGACACTACTAATATCGGAGCCATCTTCCGCTCAGCAGCGGCACTGGGCATTGATGCGGTCCTACTGACTACCAATTCATGTGATCCACTTAACCGTAGGGCGGTGAGAGTATCCATGGGGGCCGTGTTCCTCGTCCCCTGGACATGGATTGAAGGTGATATCAGGCAACTGCATGACATGGGATTCAAGACGCTGGCAATGGCACTAACAGACAACTCCCTCCCACTCGACGCACCTATTCTGAAGCAAGAGGAGCGACTTGCCATCATCATGGGGACGGAGGGTGACGGACTGCCAAAAGAAACTATCGCAGAGGCAGACTATGTGGTAAGGATTCCAATGGCACATGGCGTGGACTCCCTGAATGTGGCAGCCGCATCTGCCATCGCTTTCTGGGAATTGGTGAGGATTTAAATTCAGGTATAAATTGCAATATGGAGAATAACAGTATATTACAGAAACTCGATGGACTGGAAGCACGCTTTGAGGAGGTATCAACCTTGATTACCGACCCCAACGTTATCGCAGACCAGAACCGTTTTGTGAAACTCACAAAGGAATATAAGGACTTGGGGGACATCATGGATGCCCGCAAGCGCTATATCGCCTGTCTGAACAGCATCAAAGAGGCAAAGGATATCCTTGCTAACGAGGATGATGCCGAGATGAAAGAGATGGCACGTGAGGAACTTGCAGAGAACGAGGCATTACAGCCCAAACTGGAGGAGGAAATCAAAATCGCCCTGATTCCGAAGGATCCTGAGGATGCGAAAAACGTGCAGATGGAGATTCGTGCCGGAACAGGTGGTGATGAGGCTTGTCTGTTTGCAGGTGACCTGTTCAAGATGTACAAGAGTTTCTGCGACGCTAAGGGGTGGCAACTCGCCATCACCAGTGTCAGCGAGGGTGCCGTAGGCGGTTATAAGGAGATCGACTTTGCTGTGAGTGGTGCTGATGTCTACGGCACACTGAAATACGAGTCGGGCGTTCATCGTGTACAGCGTGTGCCTGCCACCGAGACACAGGGTCGTATGCACACCTCTGCCGCTACCGTTGCCGTACTGCCCGAGGCGGATAAATTCGAGGTACATATCAACGAGGGTGAGATTAAATGGGATACCTTCCGAAGCAGTGGCGCCGGCGGTCAGAACGTGAACAAGGTGGAGTCCGGTGTCCGCCTTCGCTATATGTGGAAGAACCCTAATACGGGGGAGACAGAGGAAATACTCATCGAGTGTACCGAGACACGTGACCAGCCAAAGAACAAGGAACGTGCCCTCTCGCGCCTGTACACTTTTATATATGATAAGGAGCACCAGAAGTATATGGACGATATCGCATCACGTCGTAAGACCCTCGTCTCCACGGGTGACCGCTCGGCGAAGATCCGTACCTATAACTTCCCGCAAGGTCGTGTGACGGACCACCGCATCGGCTATACCACCCATGACTTACAGGGGTTCCTCGGTGGTGACATCCAGCCCATGATTGATGCCCTCACCGTTGCCGAGAACGCAGAACGAATGAAAGAATCAGAATTATAGAATATGAACAGACAAGAACTGATACAACAGATAAAGGAAAAACAGAGTTTCCTTTGTGTGGGTCTTGATACTGACCTGACGAAGATTCCCCAGTGCATCATCGATGAGGCTAAGGCGAAGAACGGAGAGGAGTATATCTTCCGGGCTCTTTGTGAGTTCAATGCCCTCATCATCGATGCCACGGCGCCCTATTGTGTCGCTTACAAGCCTAACCTTGCTTTCTACGAGGCTTATGGTGTAGAAGGAATCTTGGCTTTCGAGGCAACCATCGACTATCTGAAGGAGAAGTACCCCAACCACTTCATTATCGCAGATGCCAAGCGTGGGGATATTGGTAACACCTCCAAGATGTATGCCAAGACCTTCTTCGAGGAGTATGACGTTGACGCACTGACAGTGGCACCCTATATGGGAGAGGACTCCGTAACTCCCTTCCTCGACTACGATGACAAGTGGGTTATCCTGCTTGCCTTAACCAGTAACAAGGGTTCGCATGATTTCCAGTTGACAGAGGACAAAGACGGTGTCCGTTTGTTTGAGAAAGTACTGAAGCAAAGTCAGCAGTGGGGCAATGATGAGAATATGATGTATGTCGTCGGTGCCACACAGGGTCGTATGTTTGAGGATATCCGCAAGGTAGCCCCTACCCACTTCCTGCTCGTACCGGGTGTCGGTGCACAGGGTGGCAGTCTGCAGGAGGTATGCCAATACGGTATGACGAAAGACTGTGGATTACTCGTCAACTCCTCCCGTGGCATTATCTACGCCAGCAATGGTGAGGACTTCGCAGAGGTTGCCGCACAAAAGGCAAAAGATATGCAAGAGGAAATGGCGAAGGAGTTGGCAAAGATATAAACTTATTTGTTTTCGGAAGAAGTTGAAGATAACGGTTTTACAAAGCGCATCTCATGGAGGATGCGCTTTTGTCTTTTCAAGACATAGGCACTCGGACGGGCAGAGTTATAACGACGGGGATTAGGCAGGGTGGCCGCTATCAGCGCACACTCCTCTTTCGTCAGTTGCGCCGCCGTCTTATGGAAATGCCACTCCGCCACAGCATCGGCACCATAGATACCCTCCCCCATCTCTATCGAGTTCAGGTAAACCTCCATGATACGTTGCTTCGACCATACGAGTTCTATCAAAGCAGTGAAATACACCTCGAAGCCCTTGCGGACCCATGAGCGTCC
Source organism: uncultured Prevotella sp. (assembly GCA_937916405.1). Lineage (GTDB taxonomy): Bacteria > Bacteroidota > Bacteroidia > Bacteroidales > Bacteroidaceae > Prevotella. Next base: position 8,857 of record CALFUF010000060.1, on the reverse strand, counting down.
AGGCCATAGGAAGACATTCTTCGCCGTCTGCTGCGAGATGGTGGAAGCCCCTATCTTGTTCTTCTCCGGGTGCTTCAGGTTGCGGATGGCAGCATGCTCTATCGCCTTGTAGTCAAAACCATGATGCTCCAGGAAACGCGCATCCTCACTGCCCATCACGGCAAGTGACAGCGATGGTGATATCTCCTCGTAAGGTACCCAATGGTGATGCAACGTCATCTCCTGACCAGCAGAGACCTGATGTCCTAAGCGGATGAACATCAGAGGGGTGAACCATACAGGAACCCAACGAAGTACGATAACAGAAAGAATAGTGGAGGCAAAGAATGCCACCACTATCCACATAAGAGTTCTCTTGATGAAACGAATGATGCGTTTCACACTATCTACTTATTGAGCCTGTGCTTGAGCCTGCTGGATCATCTCCTGGCTGGCGTACATATAAACCTCCACACGGCGGTTCTGCTGACGACCTGCAGCCGTTGAATTATCAGCAACAGGGTTAGTAGAGCCCTGACCCTCAACACTCTTAATTTGCTTAGCCTGTACACCGCAAGAGCGCAGATAGTTATTCACACTATTGGCACGATTGACAGACAAAGGCTGGTTGATGGCATCAGTACCCGTATTGTCGGTATGTCCAATGATAGCGACATCACAGTCAGCGTTGTTGTTCAGTACACGTGCGAACTCTGCGAGAGAGTTCTTTGCCGAGGTACTCAGATCTGCCTTACCTGTGGCAAAAAGAATACCAGAGTCGAAAGTTACCTTCACGGCATCCAGACCATTCGTATCTTTAACAGTCTCTACCTGAGCGTTCTGAACCTGCTCGGCTTGAGCCTTCGCCTTGTCCATCTTCTTACCGATAATCGCACCAGCACCAGCACCTACGGCTCCACCTACGGCAACGCCTACCGCAGTGTTACCAGCAATAGCACCAATAATACCACCTAACAAAGCACCACCACCGGCACCAATACCCGCACCCTTCTGAGTGTTGTTACAAGCGAAGAGCATACCAACGCAGAGCAACAGAGAAATAATTTTTGTTTTCATACTTTCTTTTTATTAAAATGGGAATAATTTGTCGCAAAGGTACAAATTAATTCGATACATGCTGTTTATATTTCATAATAATTTCGTAATTTTGCACCAAATTTTGAAAATTAAAGATTTTTATGGCAAAAGAACTCAAAGAAATGACAAAAAGGGCTGACAATTATAGTCAGTGGTATAACGACCTCGTTGTGAAGGCAGACCTTGCGGAACAGTCGGCAGTACGCGGCTGTATGGTCATCAAGCCCTATGGCTATGCCATCTGGGAGAAAATGCAGCAGCAACTCGATAAGATGTTTAAGGCAGAGGATGTGCAGAACGCCTATTTCCCCCTGCTGATTCCCAAGTCGTTCCTCAGTCGGGAGGCAGAGCATGTGGAGGGTTTCGCCAAAGAGGCCGCCGTGGTGACGCACTATCGCTTGAAGGCTTCTGATGGCGGTGTCGTGGTAGACCCTGCCGCCAAACTGGAGGAAGAACTCATCATTCGCCCCACTTCAGAGACCATTATCTGGAACACCTATAAGAACTGGATTCACTCTTGGCGTGACCTGCCCTTGAAGTGTAACCAGTGGTGTAACGTGATGCGCTGGGAGATGCGTACCCGTCCTTTCCTCCGTACCTCAGAGTTCCTATGGCAAGAAGGACATACCGCCCATGCCACTCGTGAGGAGGCAGAGGATGACGCACAGAAGATGGTAAAGGTATACGCTAAATTCGCAGAGGAATGGCTCGCCATCCCCGTCATCCAGGGTGTGAAGAGTGAGACCGAGCGTTTCGCTGGTGCCCTCGACACCTATACAATCGAGGCGATGATGCAGGACGGTAAGGCATTGCAAAGCGGTACCTCCCACTTCTTGGGTCAGAACTTCGCCAAGGCTTTCGATGTCACCTATCTTAATAAGGAAAATAAGCCCGAGTATGTATGGGCAGCCTCATGGGGTGTCTCTACCCGACTGATTGGTGCGCTCATCATGACCCACTCCGATGATAACGGTCTGGTACTGCCTCCACGTCTGGCTCCTATCCAGGTGGTCATCATTCCGATTGCCAACAAGCCCGAGCAGATGGAGATTGTCAACAAGGAAGTGCAGCCTATCATCGAGGAACTGCGCTCAAAAGGTATCAGCGTGAAGTTCGACGATGCCGACAACAAGCGTCCTGGCTTTAAGTTTGCCGACTATGAGTTAAAGGGTGTTCCCGTCCGTTTGGTTCTCGGTGCCCGCGACTTGGAGAACGGCACCATTGAGGTGATGCGCCGTGACACACTGGAGAAAGAGACCCGCCCTTTGGAGGGTATCGCCCAGTATGTGGAGCAACTGCTGGAGGACATCCAGAAGAACATCTTCGAGAAGGCTCGCAAATATCGTGACGAGCATATCTATGAGTGTGACAACTACGAGGAGTTCAAGGAACGTGTGAAGGACGGTGGCTTCTTCCTCTGCCACTGGGACGGCACTGCCGAGACAGAGGCAAAGATCAAGGAGGAGACACAGGCAACCATCCGTTGCGTGCCTTTCGCTTTCGAGCAGACTCCTGGCGTGGACATGGTCAGTGGCAAACCCGCCAAGCATCGTGTCATTATCGCCCGTAGTTACTAATATTGCACGGAAAATCAACGATTTACGAAAACTTTCGCTCAAAACATTTTGTGATGAGCGAAAGTTTTTGTAATTTTGCAGCCGTTTATGTCCCAAAAGGGGACGATAGGTGCCGGGACAGGCGCTGACACCTATACATTATTAACCCATTAACACGGTCTGGTAAACGTCTGTTCAGACCACGCCCTGACCCTATAGGAGGGGCAACAAAATTTTTATGTCAGAATTAACAAAGAACGTCCAGCCATTGGACAACTTCAATTGGGAAGAGTTTGAGAATGGCATGGCAGCAAACGTCAGCAAGGAAGAACTTGACAAGGCGTATGATGAGACGCTGAACAAAGTCAGCGAGCATCAGGTTGTCGACGGTACAGTCATCAGCGTCGACAAAAAAGAGGTAGTCGTTAATATCGGCTACAAGAGCGACGGTATCATCCCCGCCTCTGAGTTCCGTTACAACCCCGACCTGAAGGTTGGTGACACCGTTGAGGTGTATGTGGAGAACGCCGAGGACAAGAAGGGACAACTCGTTCTCTCTCACAAGAAGGCTCGCCTCTCCAAGAGTTGGGATCGCGTTAACGCTGCTCTTGACAATGAGGAAATCGTTCAGGGTTACATCAAGTGCCGCACGAAGGGTGGTATGATTGTTGACGTATTCGGCATCGAGGCATTCCTGCCTGGTAGCCAGATTGACGTTCACCCCATACGCGACTACGACCAGTTCGTAGGAACCACTATGGACTTCAAGATTGTAAAGATCAATCAGGAGTTCCGCAACGTTGTTGTTTCTCACAAGGCTCTCATTGAGGCTGAGTTGGAGGCACAGAAGAAAGAAATTATCGGCAAACTGGAGAAGGGTCAGATCCTCGAGGGTACCGTTAAGAACATCACTTCATATGGTGTATTCGTTGACCTCGGCGGTGTTGACGGACTCATCCACATCACCGATCTCTCATGGGGTCGCGTAGACGATCCTCACAAGGTAGTAGAACTCGACCAGAAGATCAATGTCGTTATCCTCGACTTTGACGACGAGAAGAAGCGCATCGCCCTTGGTCTGAAGCAACTCACTCCACATCCATGGGATGCACTGGACGCAGACCTGAAGGTAGGTGACCACGTGAATGGTAAGGTTGTCGTTATCGCTGACTACGGCGCATTCGTTGAAATACAGCCTGGTGTAGAGGGTCTGATCCACGTATCAGAGATGTCATGGAGCCAGCACCTCCGTTCCGCCCAGGAGTTCCTGAAGGTCGGTGACGATGTAGAGGCTGTCATCCTGACCCTCGACCGTGACGAGCGTAAGATGTCTCTCGGTATCAAACAGTTGAAGGAAGACCCATGGGAGGCTATTGAGGTTAAGTATCCTGTTGGTAGCAAGCACACCGCTAAGGTTCGCAACTTCACCAACTTCGGTGTATTCGTTGAGTTGGAAGAGGGTGTTGACGGTCTGATTCACATCAGCGACCTCTCTTGGACCAAGAAGGTTAAGCATCCTTCTGAGTTCACTCAGGTGGGTGCAGAGATTGATGTTGTCGTTCTTGACATTGACAAGGAGAACCGTCGTCTCTCTCTCGGTCACAAGCAGTTGGAGGACAATCCTTGGGATGTCTTCGAGGCTAAGTATACCGTTGGTTCTATCCACGAGGGTAAGATCATCGAGTTGCTCGAGAAGGGTGCCGTTGTATCTCTCGATAAGGATGTTGAGGGCTTTGCCACTCCAAAGCATCTCGTGAAGGAGGATGGCACACAGGCTGCCCAGGGTGAGGTTCTGCCCTTCAAGGTGATTGAGTTCAACAAGGACTCTAAGCGTATCATCCTGTCTCACAGCCGCACCTTCGAGGATCCTCAGCGTGAGGAGAAGAAGGCTGCAGCCAAGAAGGCACGTGCTACCAAGAAGGAGGATGCTCCAAAGATCGAGAATGTCGCTGCAAGCACCACACTCGGTGACCTCGACGTTCTTGCTAATCTGAAGGCACAGATGGAGAAGGGAGAGTAATCCCCTACTCCTTCCAATAAACGAAAAGAAGAGGGTGTGTCTATTTTGACACACCCTCTCTTGTTTTCCATATCCACATGCAGTTGTCCTTTGAACTGTTTGTCATTCTTGTAATCGCCATGTTCATCATTTCTCTTACTGACAAAGACAATACAGAACCTCTGAAAGGCTACGGGAAAAGCAACGGGTAGGCGCATCAGCGGGAATGGGCGAACGTAGTTCGGCTAATCGACAAAGTCGCTTTGCTTGCAAAGAATGAGGTTAAGAGAACTCACTTTTTCCTTTTAATCCTTTGAATATTAAGAATTAATTCTTATCTTTGCATCATTAACATAATAATGAGACAGTACATCTATAAAGGTTTAGTTCGTATTGCATATATATAGCAATGGGACGTACTAAACGCAAATATTTCATAGTTTTTTGCACAAAAGCATTGTTATTTCAGGAATTTATTGTAATTTTGCACCAAGAAAAAGAATACCAATAAAGAAAGTGAGGTGATTATGCCAGAGTTTGAGCACAACAGAAGAGAACGATTGGAGGCCGTGATAAAAGAAATCACATCCTCCAAGGAAAAGGCTACCGCATTCCTGCAAGAAGCGGGAATTATGGATGCGACAGGTAATTTAGCACCGATGTACCGATGAACGAAACATTGTATTCAAGACGGTCGAATTTAGTAATCGGTTTTCACGGTTGCGACCAGTCTGTGGTGGATAAAGTAGTTGCTGGCGAGGAAAAACTTCTCGCCAGCACTAATGATTACGACTGGCTTGGAAATGGCATCTACTTTTGGGAGAATAATGAGGCAAGAGCACTGCAATGGGCAGAGGAACTGGTAAAACGTAAAAATTCATCCGTTAAGACACCTGCCGTGATTGGTGCCATTATTGATTTGGGCTATTGCTTGGATTTGACAGACTCATTATGTCTGGAAGAATTGAAAAAAGGCTATGAAACCTTGGTTGCAATGTGTAATGAAACGGGGATGCCGATGCCACAGAATATGAACTTAGGCAACTCTACGGACTTGTTGCTCCGCAAGTTGGATTGCGCTGTGATTGAGACGATGCATAAGATAAACAAGCTTGCCAATAAGCGTCCATATGATTCTGTGAAAGGCGTGTTTTGGGAAGGGAAGCCATTGTACCCCAACGCAGGCTTCGCCGAGAAGAACCATATTCAGATATGTGTCTGCAATCCAAACTGCATCAAGGGCTATTTCCTCCCAAGAGATATTGATAAAGCATATCCCAATCCATAAGAAAAAAGCGGAAGGATTTGCAAATGACTATTATAGACGAATTCTTCTTTGAAACGAACCGCGTGGAGGGTATCACCGAGGCCGACTACCAGTGGGCGCAGCCTTACATCGAGGCGGCACAGGCTTTTGCGCAGTCCACCTACCAGAGCATCTACATCATCGACTACTTCCGCAAGAACTTCCTCTATGTGTCGGACAATCCGCTCTTCCTCTGCGGCCACACCGCCGAGGATGTACGACAAATGGGCTACGGCTTCTACATCAACAACGTGCCTGCCGACGAACAGCCGATGCTCACCGAACTGAACCGTGCTGGCTTCCGTGCCTTCGACGACGTGTCCGTGGCAGACCGCCAACGCTGCGTGATGTCCTACGACTTCCACATCCTCACCTCAGACCGTCCGCTGCTCATCAACCACAAGATTACGCCCCTTGTGCTCACTGCCGATGGCCGTGCATGGCTCACCCTCTGCACCGTCTCGCTCTCGCCGCACAAGGAGGCCGGACAGATCCGTTTCCGCATCTTGGGGCAGAGCGGCTACCGCCAGTATTCGCTCACCGCCCACCGTTGGCACTCCTGCGAGGGCATCACGCTCACCGTTGAGGAGAAACAAGTGCTTACTCTTTCGGCACAGGGCTACACCATGAAGGAAATCAGCGACCACATCTGCCGCTCGTTCGACACGGTGAAGTTCTACCGCCGCCAACTTTTCGAGAAACTCGACGTCGCCAACATCACCGAGGCCATCGCCTTTGCCACTAACTACGGCCTTTTGTAAGCCTCACGTCCCCGCAACACCCTGATTTTAACATCTTTTGTTACCCAAATGGGTAATTTTTCATCACCACGATGCAGAATTACCCATTTGGGTAGTGGATTTGTTTGGCTGTTTCATTTATTTTGCAGCAAAAATCGTATAAAAACAAAGAATATGAACAAGAAATCCATCATCACCGCACTGCTCGCCCTCATATCGTTAGGAGCGAATGCCCAACTTGCGAGCGTAAAGGAATTCTCGATTCAGTCCGAGTATTTCAGCTTTGAGCGACAAGTGCTCATCTACACGCCCATTGGCTATCAAGAGTTTGACCAGACTTACTATGATGTCATCTATGTATTTGACTCGCAAGACCGCGCAAAGTTTGACTTGGTGCACTGCCTGACCGACCTTCTTCCTCTTGACGAGCGCAAGCACTTTATCATCGTTGGCATCTGCTCGCCGAACTTGATAACGTCTCAGATAGGTTACCTTCGGAATGCCGACTACCTGCCCATGCCCATCCACGTAAAGAATGCCGAGAGTAGTCGGGGGCTGTTCAGTGACGAACGAGCCTATGGTCACTCTGCCGACCTTAAGAAGTTCTTGAAACACGAACTGATGCCATACATGGCAACCCACTATCGTACGTCAGGGCGCAACATCGGCATCGGTCACTCGCTGAGCGCATCGTTTGTGCTCGACTGCATGATTTCCGATAACTTGTTTGACGACTATATCGCCATGTCGCCAAACTACTGCTACGATGAATACAGATTAGCCTGTGATTTGGAGCAGTACCATTGGATGGGCCATCAAGAGCCACGATTTATCTACACTTCTATGGGAAAAGAAGCCACAACTTGGGATAAAAGCTGGCAAAAGGGTTGGCAACGGGTTAGCACATTCCTTAGCGACAGGTCGCATTTCCCTGCTAATACCATTGTGTCGGTACAGCAATTCCCGGAATACGAACACAATCCGAGTTATCTGCCCAGCCTCATGGAGGCTATGAATGAGTATCTTCAATTCAGTACGTCGTTCCTTCAGCAGCACATGAGCAAAGAGATGTATCCTGCTCACATCGAACTGCAATGCAAAGACATGAAAGGCGACGTGTATATAACGGGCAATCAAGAGGCGATGGCCAATTGGAATCCCAAGGGAATCAAAATGGAACAAGTCAACGACAGCACCTGCAGCATTGTGCTTCAACTTCATTTACCCGCCTATTTCAAGTTTACCCGTGGCGATTGGGAACATGGGGCAAACATCGTCAATGCCGAACCGGGTAACCTCATTATACACGATGCTAAGCATACTAACCGCGTGTATCGTTTGTGGGACATGATTCCCTGGACGGGAGAGGAATAATGCAATCGGCTGTTTATCAGATGGTATGAAGACTTTGCCAACCCAGAGCGTTTTACATTAAAAACTGCCAATGCCACTGTTGAGTGACAGGGCTTCTATGCCGCGATTATTGTCGAGAACTGTAACCCAATGCTTGAGGCGATTGTCTCTGACTTTAAACAAACCGAAGAATCACTCACAGGCGAAAAACCATAGATTGTAGAAGATAGTTTTCCTGCGACTCTCTTTCCCGTATACTGGCAGGATCTAACAAACGCAAGATGTATGTGGACATGATTTGTTTTGGTCCTGATACCCCTGATGACGAACCATTGGTTTCGCTAGAGAAACTGCAAGAGACCATTCCTTCCTTTGATTGGGTTAAGGGACGTTCTGGTGTCCTTTTGCCAGATGAAGTCGCGATAGCGCTTAATGAAATGTCGTAGGGACTGAGCCTTTTGAATTGTGGAGAATCTGCCCGATCCACATTTAAGACAATCAAACGACTGGCAGAGCAACGACTTTGCCAGTCGTTTTTATATGTAATTGTAACATAATGTCAAAGAACGTAGTTTGGTGGGGTATTCCTTTGATTCCCTTTTGTCCTGGTCCATGCGTAGGAAGGCGTTAGTTTGTCGTGAGGAAACCGTTGCAAAGATACGACAATCCGAAAGAGTTACTATGAACATCCTTACACATCCTTACACATCCTGACTTTTCTTGTCACATCCTGACTCTTCTTGTCTCTTCCGACAATTGCTTTATTGCCTTGGCTCCTCGGTGAAGGTCGCTCCCTCAAGCCCCCATAGTAGGTTCTCTTATAAGA
>CALFUF010000059.1 GCA_937916405.1 uncultured Prevotella sp. | reverse complement strand
CCAGTTTCGTGGTGAACGACCGTGACCGTATTGCCTTGGTGGGTAAGAACGGGGCGGGGAAGTCGACACTGCTTAAAATACTATGTGGGAAGCAACATCCGACCAGTGGTGTGGTGAGTATTCCCAACGAAACGACCATCGGTTATCTGCCACAGGTGATGAACCTGCAAGATGACACGACCGTCCGCGAGGAAGCGCAGAAGGCATTTGCCTCAACCCGTGAGCTGAAAGAGCGTATCGACCGTATGAACCAGCAGCTGGCGGAGCGTACCGATTATGAGAGTGACGACTATCTCGCACTGGTGGAGCGTTTCACGCAAGAGCATGAGCGGTATATGATGATGGGTGCTGAGAATTATGAGGCGGAGATAGAGCGTACACTGGTCGGACTCGGTTTCTTACGTACTGACTTCGACCGTCCAACCAGTGAGTTCTCTGGAGGATGGCGTATGCGTATCGAGCTGGCAAAGATATTATTGCAGAAACCTGACGTGTTGTTGCTCGACGAGCCTACCAACCATTTGGATATCGAGTCGATACAATGGCTGGAACAGTTCCTGGCGCAGAGTGCCAAGGCAGTCGTCCTGGTGAGCCACGACCGTGCGTTTATCAACCATGTGTCGAATCGCACGTTGGAAATCTCCTGTGGACGTATTATCGACTATAAGGTGAAGTATGACGAGTATGTGGTGCTTCGTAAGGAACGCCGTGAGCAACAGCAACGAGCCTACGAGAACCAGCAGAAGGAGATTGCCGATATGCGGCAGTTCATAGAGCGTTTCCGCTATCAGGCAACCAAGGCTGTACAGGTGCAGCAGAAAATCAAACAGCTTGAGAAGATAGTGCCTATTGAGGTGGATGAGGTTGATAATGCCGCCATGCACCTGAAATTCCCGCCCTGTCTACGCAGTGGTGACTATCCTGTTATCTGTGAGGATGTCAGGAAACGGTATGGTGAACATACGGTATTCTCCAATGTCAACCAGACGATCAAGAGAGGGGAGAAAGTAGCGTTCGTGGGAAAGAACGGTGAAGGAAAATCAACCCTTGTGAAATGTATCATGGGAGAGATTCCTTTCGACGGCAACCTGAAGGTCGGACATAATATCCAGATCGGTTATTTCGCCCAGAACCAAGCACAGCTGTTGGATGAGTCCTTGACGGTATTCCAGACGATAGACTATGTGGCGAAAGGTGATATCCGACTGCGTATCAATGACATCTTAGGTGCCTTTATGTTTGGCGGAGAAGCTTCAGAGAAGAAGGTGAAGGTGCTCAGTGGTGGTGAGCGTAGCCGTCTTGCCATGATCCGCCTGCTGCTGGAACCCGTCAACCTGTTGATACTCGATGAGCCTACAAACCATCTGGATATGCCTTCCAAGGACGTGCTCAAGGAAGCAATCAAGGCTTTCGACGGTACAGCTATCATCGTCAGCCACGACCGTGAGTTCCTGGACGGTCTCGTGACGAAGGTTTATGAGTTCGGAGGTGGCAAAGTAAAAGAGCATCTGGGCGGTATCTATGACTTCCTGCAGTCGAGACAAATAACCGAACTCTCTCAGTTGCAAAGTGTTCAGAATACTCAGAGTAATCCGAAAAATCCGAGTAATCCGATTACTCAGAATATTCCGAGTAATCCGAAAAATCAGAATTATGCCGAGCGGAAAGAACAACAGAGGAAATTGCGTAAGGCAGAGCGTGCCGTGGAGGAGTCGGAGCGTAAGATCAGTGACATGGAACGCCGGCTGAAAGAGCTTGATACCCTGTTGATGGACCCGGTGAATGCCTCGAATATGGAACTCGTCACAGAATACACGACCATCAAGAAGTCCCTTGACGAGGAAGTGGAACGCTGGGAGCAGCTATCAGAAGAATTAGAACAACTAACATAAAAAATAACGATGAAAATTAAAGGAGTATTTATGATGATGCTATTATCATCGATGTCCGTTGCTACCATGGCACAGACACCCCTTAGGTCAGGTATCGACCTGACAGACCTCAATCAGCAGGTAAAACCTGGTGAGGACTTCTATGACTATGCTTGTGGTGGTTGGATGCAGAAGAACCCGCTGCCAGCCGCCTATTCCCGTTATGGTAGTTTCGACCGTCTCGGGGAGGACAACAACAAACGTATCAATGGTATTCTGAAGGAGTTGCAGGAGAAAACCTATCCGCAGGGTAGTGTGGAGCAGAAACTGAGCGACTTATACAAACTCGCCATGGACTCGGCACGTCGTGAGCAAGACGGTCTGACCCCTGCGATGGGAATGATCAAGAAGATGGAGACGGCAAAGACTGTTGCCCACCTCTTCGCCATCCAATTGGAAATGATGCCTTATGGTGACGCAGAGTTCTTCCATGCCTATATCGCCGCCGACGAGAAGGATGCCGCCAAGAATATCCTGAATATCAATCAGGGTGGACTGACCCTCGGACAGAAAGACTATTATCTGGAGACTGATGAGGCTACTACCAAAATCCGTGAGAGTTATAAGAAACATATCGTTCGTATGTTCCAGCTCTTTGGTTTTAAGAAAGGTGTCGCAGAGAAGAAGATGGCAAATATCTTCAAGGTGGAGCTTGCCTTGGCGAAAGTGTCTAAGTCTCGTACAGAGTTGCGTGATCCTATTGCCAACTATAATAAGATGACCCTGAAGGAGTTCGATGCTAAATATCCTCATTTCCAGTTGGAGAAACAGATGAATGCTAAAGGGATTGCCAGCAAGTATATCCAGGAGATGATAGTAGGGCAGCCCGCTTTTATGGCTGGTGCTGACCAGTTGTTCTCGAAGATTACTCCTGCCGAGTACCGTGACTATATGGAGTGGGGGATTATCAGTTCGTCAGCAGGCTACCTGAATGACGAGGTACGTGCCGCCAACTTTGACTTCTTCGGCAAGGTGATGTCTGGAAGGAAGGAGGATCACCCCCTTTGGCGTCGTGCCACCAGTCAGGTGCAAGGTGTGATGGGTGAGGCTCTTGGTAAGATATACGTGGAGAAATATTTCCCTGCCTCCTCCAAGGAGCGCATGAAGACACTGGTGGAGAATCTCCGTATCGCACTTGGTGAGCGTATTGCCGCTCAGGAATGGATGGATGACTCAACGAAGGTTAACGCCTTGTTGAAGTTGAATACCTTCTATGTGAAGATTGGTTATCCTGACAAGTGGACGGATATGTCAGACCTGAAGATTGATGCGAAAAAATCTTACTATGAGAATATGCAGGAGTGTAGTCGCTTCTGGAACCAGTGGCGTATCAACCATACTGCAGGAAAACCCGTTGACCGTGATGATTGGTATATGACCCCTCAGACGGTGAATGCCTATTATAATCCTACCACCAACGAGATTTGTTTCCCTGCAGGAATACTGCAGGTTCCTTTCTTTGACCCGACAGCTGATGATGCCTTTAACTATGGGGCTATCGGCGTGGTTATCGGTCATGAGATGACACACGGATTTGACGACCAGGGTCGTCGTTATGACAAGGATGGAAATATGCACGACTGGTGGACGGAGTCGGACGGAAAAAACTTTACAGAGCGCACGGATAAGTATGCCGACTTCTTCTCTGGTATCAAGGTGCTGCCCGACCTGAATGGTAACGGACGACTGACACTGGGTGAGAACCTCGCCGACCATGGTGGGTTGCAGGTAGCATGGTACGCTTATAAGAACGCTACCAAGCGTCAGCCACTGCCTGTGATTGATGGTCTTACAGCTGACCAGCGTTTCTTCCTTGCCTATGCAGGAGTATGGGCTGGAAATATCACCGAGGCAGAGATCCGTAACCGAACCAAGAGCGACCCCCACTCACTGGGTCGTTGGCGTGTCAATGGTGCCCTTCCGCATATCGATATGTGGTATGAGGCATTCGGCATCAAGGAAGGCGATAAAATGTTTATTCCAAAGGAAAAACGACTCTCTTTGTGGTAAAAAGGGGCAAAAATGAAGAAAAATGCCGTCGTAAATGTAAATTTACGGCGGTTTTTTGTTATTTTAAAAAATAATTACTAACTTTGCAACTAACTTAATGCTATCCTAAAAGATGATAAACGATAATTCCCAAGATACAGAGAGGACACAGCGTACGTTACGCCCTCAAGAAATTGTTCGTGAGAGGGAGCGCGTTAGGGAAGGCGATTCGCAACAGCCAGTTATGCAGCAGCAAAAGCAGCAACAGCAGGCTGGGGGAAAGGAATGCCCTTTTTGTGGTGCGATTAACGAGCCTGAGGCAATGTTCTGCGCACAATGTGGTCAGCCCATCAGTAAGTCCTCTTGCCCTTTCTGTGGTTCAGAAATAGACCCGGATGCCGATTTCTGTGAGGCATGCCATCATTATATCCGTAAAGATATCTGCTCCTATTGTGGTGCTCGTCTGTCAGGTAACGAGGCTTATTGTCCTGAATGTGGCAGTCCTCGTGGCGGTTTGGTATGTCCTACCTGTCATACGATGAACGACTTTGCTTTTTGTAAGCAATGCGGTACAGCCTTGACAGCGGAGGCTAAGGAGCTGGTGAAGGAGTTGCAGAAGAATCCAGACTACATGGAACTCATGGATGTCGTGCAGGAGTATTCCCATTTAGAGAACTCGCTGCCCTATAATTCTGAGCGTGATGTAGTGAGGGAGCAGATGAACTTGAAACTGCGTGAGCGGATGCTGACCCTGTTGGCAAAAGATGCTGGCGTGGAAAATCCTGTGATTCCAAAGGTGACTACCAAGCGTATGACGAAAGAGGAGCTGGAAGAGCAGAAAGCCGAGCGAATCAAAAAGCTGTCAGCCATCCTTGACAAACTTGCTGTTCCCCCCACGTCCTCACCGGTGCAGGCTCGAAATTATGCCATGGCAAGTAAGCCGATGGGTGTGCGTCTAGCATGGGTTTGTAATTTCAAGCATGCGCTTCACAGTAGTCCATGTGGCTGTGCCAAACCGCATCTTGGCGGAAAATGGGTCGTGTTAGGAAAGAATAATACTGCGGAAATAAAAGACGATAAATAAATGGATCAAACCATAAAAACCGTAAGAACACCAGGTCCTAAGAGTTCCACCGTCAGAGTCGCACCTTTGTCAGGGGCGACCAGTGATTCTACATACGTTCCTGGTAGAAAGAAACCTGAATCTACAAATGCAGCTGGTGATTTTATCATCAAAGGAAAAGTTTATCATAACCTCAAATGCCTGAGTGATAATTCTGGTGAAGCCCAAGTGTTCCTGGTGGAATGTGACCAGAAGCAGATGGTGCTGAAAATCTACTATCCGAATTTCTCCATCAAGAAGACGCTGTTGCGTATCATCCAAAATATAGGCATGGAGACCATCGTGAAGATTTACGACTATGGCAAGACGTATGTTGATGGTAGGAATCGTGACTATGAGTTGATGGAGTATCTGAGAGGAGGAACCCTTGCCGAATATGATATAGACGGTGATTTTAATCAGTTCCGTCGTATCACCTTGCAGGCTGCGGCAACCCTTGCTTTTTGTCATAATAGCAATATCATTCATAAGGATATCAAACCTGGCAACTTCTTCTTCCGTGATGAGAAACATCAGGAGGTCGTGCTGGGCGATTTTGGTATTTCCAGTGTGCTGGATGGTGACGAGCGTGTCCATAAAACGACTCAGGCTCGTACTCCTGTCTATGCGGCACCCGAAATGTATAATGATGTGATTGACGGTGAGGTGGAGATTACCCCCTCTGTCGATTTCTATTCATTGGGTATTACGCTGATGACGCTCTGGCTGGGTGAGAACCCATTGAGTCAGAATGAGCGTGTGATGATGCGTAAGAAGAATGAGGGACGCCTGCCACGTATCAATGAGTTGCCCGACCGGGTGAAGATGTTGATTCAGGGCTTGACAGCCGTGAACCCTCAGAACCGTTGGAAATACGACGAGGTAGAGCGTTGGTTCTTAGGTGAGGATGTCGAGGTGGATATCTCATCACCGATGCTGAAGTATCGTAGCTTTATTGTTGACCCGGAGAGGAATCTTGTAGCTGATAATGTCCATGAGTTGATTCCATTGTTGTTGGATAATGAGCGTCTTGCCATTAACTACCTATACAATGGAAGAATCTCTGGTTGGTTGGAGCAGTGTGGTAATGTGAAACTCAGCTCCGTTGTCAAGGATATAGTCGTCAACCGCTATCCTGCTGATCAGCATGCGGGACTGATGGCTGCCGTCTATGTGATGGAGCCTACCTATCCATATCGCGACTTGCATGGTAATCAGTGTGATGACCTTCATAGTGTCAGCATCTCCGTGTTAAGCTATCAGGAAGAATATGCCATCGCTTTGAGGAACCCCAATGACCCATTATACCTCTATCTGGAGTCACATTCGAAGGCAGACATTGACAGAATCCGCACTTATTTCTCAGGAAATGATTTTGACGGACGGGTTGCTGTCATGCGTCTGGTCTATGAAGTCGACAAGGAGATACCTTTCCTCAATCAATATCCTTCATCGACATTATCAGAGATTGTCCATTCATTCGGTTATGAGGATTGTTCCGAGGATGCCTGGATATCTTTAAGTGACGGTAGACTGTTGTCGTGGATGTATTGCCATGAGGACCGTATGGCATGTGAGGCATTACGTATCCTGACAAACGGACAGAAACCAACTCGTTCGTTAGGTTATAAGGTGTTGTATAATATCGAGCGAGACGCCGCCTATGACTTACAGGAGGCAGATACCCCATACCGTGTAGGAGTGCTGTTGAGTCAGCAGATGAAACAATGGCAGCATCTGAGTGAGAAAGAGTTTAATGAGGAAATCAAAGACTTCTCAGACCCGAACGGTCGTTTTGCCTATTTCGCTCAGATGCACGGATGGGTTGAGCAATTGAGTCAAGCACGTGCCTGCTTCGATATGAAGAGCGCGGAAAACACCAACCGTCTAGGTGTCTATGACCTAAGAACAGCGGCTTATCGCTTCTGCCGTATCCTTGGTGCTCGTCCTACCTATCTGTTAGATGACGGTATGGAGTTGACCGATGGACTTACCATCGACAAACTTGGTCATCGCCCCGAACTTATTCAGGAGTTAAAACGCGGCTCATTAAGTCAGTGGCTCTCCATCTTCTATCACGAGAATCCGGAGAAGGATTTCAGTGAGACATACTCTTACGAGCGTAGTTTGGAGAGTTGGATATTGATATTAGGTGAGATAGACCCCAAGCATCCGCATTTCAAGCGCTTTGGTACTGCGAAAGAAGAGACTGCGGCTAAGTATACAGAAGTACGTCAACGTTTCTATAAGGCTAAGAGTAAGGAAAAGACATGGCGTATGGTGTTCTATTCTCTCTGTGGTGTTTGGATGTTGCTCCTATTGCTCTTTGGTGTCAGCAACCGGGAATATCTGTTGGAGCATTCAGGTATGTCCATTGTATTGCCTGTTGGAGGAATGTCGGCAATAATAATAGGTACGCGGGCATATTTTAAAGGATATGGCTTTGTCTTTTCATGTCTATGGGGATTATTAGGAATTTTGT
>CALFUF010000058.1 GCA_937916405.1 uncultured Prevotella sp. | reverse complement strand
TCGCTATAACAGGGGCACCCACCAATGCCGTCACACTATTGACGGGTAAGGCTCCCTCAAAACCTGGCATACGGGCTATGAGATTACAAAGTAAGGCAAGTGATGCTCCAGCCAACAACGTACCAGGCATCAGGATGCGATGGTCACTGCTGCGGAAGATGGCACGACAGAGATGCGGTACAGCAAGACCTATGAACATAATAGGACCGCAATAGGCAGTAACAATAGCCACCAACACACCAGAGCACAGAATCACCAGCATACGGGCGCGACGGATATTCAATCCTAAGTTACGGGCATAACCGTCCCCTAACAACAACAGGTTCATCGTCTTTACCAGCAACATACTCAACGGCAACAAGATAGACATCAGTATGACAAAGAGGATCATCTGGTTGCCTGACACACGAGAGAAAGAACCTAACCCCCAAACCACATACGCCTTGATATCCTCCTCAGCAGAGAAGAATTTCAAGACACCAATGACTGCCGTGGCAAGATAACCAATCATCACACCTATTATTAATAAGGTGACATTCCCCTTTACTTTCTGTGACACATAGAGAATCAGTGCCATGACAGCAAGAGAGCCAATGATTGCCGCTATAGACATCGCAACATCGCCCAGATAACCTAAACGGCTCAAGGCGACACCACCTAACGAGCCAGACATCAGCACCACGCAGGCTACACCCAAGGAAGCACCATTAGAGATTCCTAATACAGAAGGTCCTGCTAACGGATTACGGAACACGGTCTGCATCTGTAGACCACTGACGGCAAGACCAGCACCAGCCACCATTGCCGTCAATGCTTGTGGCACTCGTGAGCTCCAGATGATGTTACGATGTATCTCCGATATCTCGGAATCACCCATCAATGTCGCCACCACCTCACCAACAGGTATCTTGACAGTACCTAACAACAGATTGAGCACGAACATGAGGATGATGCCCAAGAATAATAACAGATAGGAGACGGCATGGTTTCTCATTTCAGCAACTGATAGTATTTCGGGTGATAGTCTTTTTCGATTAATTCAGGATGAAAAATAGCAAGCAGGTCCTTTAGTACGACATCTGGTTCAACAGGTGTTGACTCATAGTAAGCCGTCTGCTTCATGTTACAATAGATGACATGCTTCTCCTTGAAAGCCTTGAAGAGGGCATTACGAGGCTCGGAATCCTTCAACGCATCGTAGGAAAACTCATCCGGAAAACTATTCAAGATACGCCAGTAGTCTGCATTCGCTGCCATGGCATACATCTGTTCAAACTCAATGTTAGAGCCTCCTGTGTCGTCGTTCTTCACGATATAGTCGGCACCAGCATCGCGAAACAGTTGGGCAAGGAAATTCTTGCCACCTACGGCATACCAGTTGCCACCATGCATCTCGCCACTGAACACTGTGGGACGTGTCTGTGCCTTAGCAGCCAAATTCTTCGCATCGTTATATCGCTGCTCTATACCAGTGAAGCATTCGTTTGCCTCTTTCTCCTTTCCTAAGAACATACCTACAAACTTAACCCACTCAGCTTGTCCCAATGGGTCGAGTTCTTTATATCCCAGATGAGGAACGAGGGTAATACCTGTCTCCTTGATGGCATCATAGCCACCACGCTTGAAAGGGGAGATAAAGATCACCTCTGGATTGGCAGCAAGAATCAGTTCGGTATCGAAATTACCCTCCATGCCAATCTTCACAATACTGCCATCCTTTACCCGTTTCTTGATATCCTTATTGAAGAGGTTCTTCGTTCCAGTAATCCCTTTCACCACCTCATGAGCATTCAATGCCGTGAAATTGGAGAGTTGTAGCATCGTCATCACCAACGTTCGCTCCACAGGAACCTCCACCTTGGTATAACCCTCCGGTATCTCCACATCACTCCCTTTCTGCACCAAGGCAAACTGATAACTCACTGGCATCTTCTCCTCGTCTTTCTGCGGATCCTCCACCTCCACCAGTCGGACACCATTCTCCAAATACCTCACGGTAAAGCCTTTGGCATACTTGGGTTGTATCAATGCAAGGGTATCATTTTGCATTCCCTCACTCACTGCCTTAGTTCCTTTATTTCCACAGGCAACGAGTAACAAAGTGGTTATGACTATTACAATATTCCTCATAGTTCTCAACGTTTAATAATCACATAAATAATCACTGGAGCACCTATCATAGGAGTGACAGCATTCAACGGAATGACACCAGACTCACCAGGAAGGATAGTAATCAAGTTACATAAAAGGGCGATAACAGCACCCATCAGCATGGTTGCTGGAAGCAGTACACGATGATTGTCCGTCGTCAACATCATACGGGCAATATGGGGAACTGCCAGTCCGATGAACGCGATAGGACCACAAAACGCAGTGGTGATGGCGGTAAGAATACCAGTCACTATCAATAGCCAGTTACGTACTCGGATAATATTGATACCTAAATTCTCCGCATAAGCATCACCTAACATCAGAGCATTGAGAGGTTTTATCAGCAACAGACTTGCTATCAACCCAACCATTGTCACACTTGCGAAGATGGGCATCATCTTCATCGACACTCCTCCAAAAGAACCTAATCCCCATACCATATAAGAGCGGACGCCCTCATCAGTCGCAAAGAAATTCAATAGGGAGATTGCCGAGTTAGAGATATAACCGATCATGATACCAATGATCAACAACATCACATGGTTGCGGACAATGGTGGAAAAGAAAAAGACAAGTGCCATCACTGCCATCGCACCTACAAAAGCAGCTGTCAAGACTGCAACAAATCCAGACAGGCTGACAGAGCCTGCAGAGATACTGCCACCTAAGAATAACATGACCAAGGCGACACCTAGCCCTGCCCCGCTATTGATACCAAAGATACTCGGACCAGCCAAGGGGTTACGGAAGGCGGTCTGCAGCATCAGTCCACTGGCTGCCAAGGCACTACCGCAGAAGATTGCCGTCAATGCCTGAGGAAGACGTGATTCCAGTATGATATACTGCCAAGAGGGCTTAGCGCTATCCTCACCCATCAGGATGCGAAGCGTGTCACCTATGGGAATCGACACCGACCCCATCATCAGGTTAAGCACAAACAGCAGAAGAATGACTGCTGTCAAACCCAGACAATATATCATTCCTTTATTCATTCAGTTTCTGATAATAGCGCAAAGGAATATTAAATGTCATATCTGGATGAAGAATCTGGATAAAGTCTCCCAGCAACCAGTCTGGACGGAATGGCGACTCCTCATAAAACAGCGACCGCTCGACATTACAGCCATAGACATTCCTGTCGGCAAAAGCCTGCAACTGCCGATAGCCACGATACTCGCTCAACAGTTCCTGATAAGATTGTTGATGGTCACTACTATATCGGTAGAGCCACACCTCTGCGTCACCAGCTTTCTCCAATACGGCCTCAAAGGGTAAAGAGAGACTTCCACTATGGTCATCGTCTTTCCAGGCATAACGACCACCAGCATCCTTAATCATCTGTCCGATGGTGCTCTTGCCACCTGGCACATACCAGACAGACCCCACCATCTTATCTATCAACACAGAACGTCCCTCACTGGTCTTTTGTGCCTGCGCCTTTAACTGCTGATAGTTCTTGTCGACAACATCAAACAGACTATCCGCTTGTGACTCCTCACCTAACAACATCCCATAGAACTTCATCCATTCTGCTCGTGCCAACGGAGAGGTTTCCATATACTCCGCACATTCTACCAAAGGAATAGCGATATCCTCCAATTTACCATAGCCTCCGCTATTCTCAAAAGGTGAGAGCATGATAACCTCAGGTTTGACATCCATAATCTTCTCCACCACGGGACTCAGTCCGTTGCCGCAGTCTGATATTTTTCCTTTCCTGACTTGTTCTTGAATAAAAGGAATCTTGATATACTTTAGGTCTGCGACAGCGACGATGTTCTCACCACACCCCAGTGTATTTAACAATGAGCAATGGACTGTTGTGAAGACAGCTGCACGCTCTACTGGTGTACGGATGATAGTACCATGTGGCAGGTTTGGAGGAAGTTCTTCTTGGCGTGGCACAAGGATATAGGTATGTAAGAGCATTCCCTCTTTCCAAGGGTTACGGATATCCACCTGAGTATATCCGTGATGTCTGACAATAGTCAGTAAAGAGGAATATTGAAGATGCAAAGTGTCACCATCTTCTTGTGAGAACCCTGTACGGCTCCCACAAGAAGACAGCAACAAAGCGACTATTCCAACCAGGACAAGTCTAAGCATCTAAATTAATAGGTTATGTATCGAACACCAAAATTAAAGGCTATACGAGTGGGACCTACACCACATGTAAAGGATCCTTTCTTTTCGTATTTCGTTGTATCGTAGAAATTAACATAGCCATCAGTGGTATAGCTGGGATATCCACCTTCTAATTTGCGAGAAGCTACGAACAGATAATCAGTGATGGGGTCAACGCCCATAGCCGCAGGACTGTCTATATCTTTAAGATTGAGAGGAATTAAAATATCCGAAGTAATGTCGTAACAAGAATAGGTAATACCTTCTGAAGAGCCATAAACATCATTGAATGTGTAGATTTTAGTGCCATAACATGTCATTCCTGTAGCATTAGGTATTAACAGTTTAACACCAGTGCTGGAGATACGATAGACACCAGCATGTTCCTGCGCATAGTCCGGAGCTGGTCCATACTGTCCCCAATCAAGATAATAAATATCAGAACCTGCAACAGCAATCTCCTGAGGATTACGGATATTCTCATCCGATATCGTACGAGTCTCTTTTGTCTTGAGGTTAATAACAGTAATAGAGGCATTACCATAGCCATAGTCAGAGTTAGCTACATAAAGAAAACCATCATCCACCATAACACCCTCAGGATAGGAACCAGCCTGATATTTGGCTGCCAAAGCAAAATTGACGGTATCGATTGCCGCTACATAGCCACCATACGTCGAGACGTAAATCTTATCCTCATCAGCGGTAATACGACGTGGAGATACACCATCTGTCTCACCCAACATAGTGGCACCTGCAAGGTTAATCCGATTGATTAACTGCATGTTCTTGGCATTCAGCACAAATACAGAATTCTCGCCATCGACAACAACGTACACCTTATCACCATAGCGAAGCGCGTCATTGGCAGTCATACCAAGACTTAATCCGTTGACACTGGAGAAAATGTCTTTCGTGGCAGACTTTGTGGTATAGTCATAATAAGTAAGACTGCCATTTTTACCACTACTCTGATTTCCTGAACCAACAACAAAGACACCATTTGTCACTGCCACAGGATAGGTTTTGGGAGAATTGTCACTGTCATTGTTACATGCTGTAAAGAGTGTTGCACTCATCAATACAGTGAAACTTAATAAATACTTTTTCATCATAATTGATATTTAATTGATATTTGAAAACTTCTTCCTGGCATCGGATAAAACCGAACCAATTCATACTGCTTATCGAAAAGATTCTTCAGATCGACACGTACTTCCAGCTGATGACATCCGAATCGGATGGAATGCCACGCAGTTATCCCCACTTCGGCATAGGCGTCAATGTCTGTATCCTCATAATG
Organism: uncultured Prevotella sp.; assembly: GCA_937916405.1. Classification (GTDB taxonomy): domain Bacteria; phylum Bacteroidota; class Bacteroidia; order Bacteroidales; family Bacteroidaceae; genus Prevotella. Next base: position 9,642 of record CALFUF010000058.1, on the reverse strand, counting down.
CTCATTGTTTGCCCAACGCTTGCTCATGCCTGTCGCATGAACAGAAAGATTGACCCATGGGTTCTCGTAACTCAAGGCACCACTGAATGTATGTTCGGGGGTATATGCCAACTGATGACCATAAGAGAGTGCTCCATCTACCGCCTTGTCTTTGGCATTCTGATAACTGTAACTGCCTGTAAATGACAGTTGGTGAAGTCGTCCCAATTGCTGCGACAGGCGCAGAGTGGCATCAATACCAAGGACTTCCACCTTACCGACATTAATACAATGCCATACAAACATATTATAAGGCACAGCCATGATTTTATCATATACTATATTATAATAGCCGTCAAGCGTACCCATCAGTGACAGCGAGGATGAGAGATTTCCTTCGAAAGTAGTTCCCACATTCATCTGGTGAGTGCTTTCAGGTTTTAAGTCAGTACTACCATAATGAAAATAATAGTTCTCGTTGAATGTGGGAGCACGGAAGATATTCTTATATGACAAACGCATATACCATTGCCGCTCGTCCATCAACCAATAAGACAAAGACAGTGACGGAGAGAAGCGTCGCATGTTGGTTGTCGCTTGACCATCTTTCGTATCATTCAAATACAAAGAATGAAGAAGGCGACCAATCAGTGTCAGACGGTTGTTCTTGTATTTCACAGTAGCCGATTGGAGAATCGTATGACGGTAAGGTCGCCCAATAGTTGTCCTTATAGAACTACCATTGAGATTATTAAACGCATAGTCAGCAGAATAATCGAAAGACCAATGGCGATGAGGAGTGAATAAAAGGGCGATACTGGAATACATCTCCCTCTGCCAATAATCGGCATCGTTCACTCCTCCCTGATACAAAGGGTCACGATAGGATGAGGAATACCAGTTAAACTTACCCAGCCATTTCAAAGACCATTGGTCACTCCAACGAGTTTGGTATTTGAGTTGTCCAAAGAAATTACGGTCTCGTAACGTTTCTTTTCCCACATTAGAATAATAGTGGACTTGACCAGGTAGCTGACGATCGTTATCATAATAATATACCTTGCCGCTTAAATGATTGGCAGCATTCATATCCCACTTAAAATTAATCTCGCCATGCCCACTTCTCATACGACTATTGTTCCGACGATCGGAAATAGTGGTTGTTACATTCCGTAGCTCATACGGATAATCGTTATCCGCATAAACATACTCACCCAAAACATTAAAAGCGAAACGAGAGGTAACTCGCTGCTCATAACGTATAAAAGGACTTACATAGCCAAAAGAACCTAATTTTATCTGTGTAGTTAAATGCGGCATCCTGTCATCTGTCGACAGACGAAGTGTCTGAATATTGATGACTGCCGGTGTCGTTACCTGACGTGCGGGAATAAAAATATCGTCTTGGTCACCAATCAACAACGAAAGATTGTCTACTTGATCCATAGAATAACGGGAGAGGTCAATCTCACCACTCTGGCAGTCAGAAAGCATAATACCATCATAGCATACTCCAGTATGCTTCGAGCCAAAGCCACGTACTGACACTGTCTTCATGCCACCAGCACCTCCATAGTCACGTAAGGTAATACCTGGCAGACGATAGAGGGCATCAGCAATATCCGTCACACCCATCGTCAGCATGTCATGACGGTCTAACAGATGAAGTGGTGACGTACTGGTTACCGTATGCTTCCGTTGGGTCTCCGTAACAGTTACCTCCTCCAACTGATGCACACGACCAGTTATCGTGTCAGTTTGTGCCATAGCACATACTGACATTAACAACATTCCAAAAAGATAAACACACTTCATCATCTTTTATTTGCTCCATTCGCCTAACCCCAGAGGCTGATATGTAACATTTCGCAAAAGGCAGGTCTTCTGACTTTGCTACCAGCCGTGAACGTCTTCCCAACAATATCAGTGACTATTGTTCACGCTATTACGGTCGCTTACAGCTGCGGGACAGTAGAGGATTCTCACCTCATTCCCTTTTAATCACAATCATGTGAGCCTAATGCGAATGCAAAGGTAGTTGATTCTAATGAGACTGCAAAATAAATCTTCTGTTTTTATCCATTAAGACAGGTTGCTCTCTACGATATTGAGCATCTTAAAGGTAGCCTTAATAGCAGCTTCTGTCTGGTCGGCATCCAAACCACGAGTTCGAAGGAGTCCGTCATTATAGTGCCAAGTGATAACCGTCTGTACCAAGGCATCAGTACGACCTCCTGGAGGAATGGAAACCTGATAGTTGGCAAGAATTGGGAATGTGCGGTTGAGATATTTCTTATAGATATAGCGTAGAGCCTTAACGAAAGCATCATACTGTCCGTCACCTACCGCACTACCATCATATTGTTTTCCATTAATCTCTACTTTAATATTCGCTCCAGGCTTTAATCCATAAGCTGTTGATACCACATAACTTATCAGTTTTACCTTATCCTCTGGAGCATCGTGCTTCAAGACATCACTGACGATGTATGGTAAGTCTTCCTGTGTGACAATCTCTTTCTTATCACCCAGTTCTGTAATACGCTGAGTGACACGCTTAGTCTGCTCAGGGGTCAGTTCCAAACCCAATTCCTCTAAGTTTTTGGCGATATTCGCCCTACCACTATTCTTTCCTAAAGCATATTCTCGCTTACGTCCAAAACGCTCAGGAATCAGTTCATTATAATAGAGTTTGTCTTTGGAGTCGCCGTCAGCATGGACACCAGCAACCTGAGTAAACACATTCTCACCCACAATAGGCTGATTAGGGGCAACGGCAATACCGCTATAACCCTCTACAAGTCTACTGATACCATTCAATTTATTCTCCACAATTCCTGTCTTGGCATGGAACTGGTCTTTCAGGATTGCCTGTACACTTGCCATAGGAGCATTACCACAACGTTCCCCAAGACCATTAACAGTGACATGGAGACCTTTTGCACCACTTAACACAGCTGCAAGTGAGTTGCTGACGGCAAGGTCGTAGTCATTATGAGCATGGAAATCAAAATGAACTTGTGGATAACGTTTGATCATCTTACGGAAATACTCGATGACTTGTAAAGGGTTCATCACACCCAAGGTGTCTGGAAGCATAAAACGTTTGATGACACTTTGGGACGCAAGCGCATCCATCAATTGATAGACATACGCTGGGGAGTCTTTCATGCCATTACTCCAATCTTCCAGATAGAGATTAACAGCAAGTCCCTTCTCATTGGCATATTGCACGGTCTCATTAATGTCCACAATATGCTCTTCAGGTGTCTTATGTAACTGATGGGTACAATGTTTCAGCGAGCCTTTGGCTAGCAGGTTAATTACCTTACCACCGCAATCGACAATCCAGTCGACAGACTGGTGTCCATCCACAAAGCCAAGAACCTCTACCCTATCCAGTTTACCTATCTGGTCGGCATAACGACAAATCATCCTCACCGCCTCTTTCTCACCCTCAGAGACACGAGCCGATGCCACTTCTATACGGTCAACGTTGACATCATGAAGCAGCATACGTGCTATCATCAATTTCTCATGAGGAAGAAACGACACCCCGTTGGTCTGTTCACCATCACGGAGTGTCGAGTCCATAATCTCGACGTAAGGAAGGGTACGTTGAGAAGCGTTTATGCGTTCTGCTGTTCCCATTGCTCGATTTTATCCTTATTCTGAATCAGAAAATCTATATCGTCCAATCCATTGATCAGACAGTGTTTCTTATAACCGTTAATCTCAAACTTCTCCTGTCTGCCTGTGGCTTTGTTAGTAACAGTCTGGTTGGGCAGGTCCACCTCCACCTCCATCTTCGGATTCTGCTCGATGCTCTCAAAGAGCTCTGCAAGGAACTGCTCGCTAACTACCACGGGCAGCACGAAGTTGTTCAACTCATTGTTCTTATGGATATCAGCGAAGAAAGAACTGATGACCACACGGAAACCATATCCGGCAATCGCCCATGCGGCATGCTCACGGCTGGAACCAGAACCGAAGTTCTTACCTGCCACGAGGATACAACCTCCATAAGTGGGGTCGTTCAGTACAAAGTTTTTATTAACCGTACCATCTGCATTATATCGCCAGTCACGGAAGAGGTTATCCCCAAAGAAACGTTCCTCACGGGTGGTCGCTTTCAGAAAACGAGCTGGGATAATCTGATCGGTGTCCACATTCTCTAAAGGAAGGGGGACACAAGTGGATGTTATAACGTTGAATTTCTGTTTCATAATAATGTTCTTGGATCTGTGATTACTCCAGTAACAGCTGCTGCTGCTGCAACAAGAGGTGAGCAAAGGATAGTACGAGAACCTGGTCCCTGACGTCCCTCAAAGTTACGATTAGAGGTAGAGACTGCATATTTACCAGCAGGAACCTTGTCGTCGTTCATGGCTAGACAGGCAGAGCAACCTGGTTGACGAATCTCAAAACCAGCAGCTTCCAACACCTTGTCAAGCCCCTCTTCACGAATCTGGCGGTCAACAGCCCATGAGCCTGGTACAAGCCATGCTATCACGTTGTCTGCCTTCTTGCGTCCCTTGGCTATAGAGACAAAAGCACGGAAGTCCTCAATACGTCCGTTGGTGCAGGCACCAAGGAATACATAATCGATAGACTTACCCAGCAGTTTCTCTCCTGCTTTGAAACCCATATAGTCGAGTGCCTTCTGGAAGCCGGCTCCACCCTCTGCAGGGATTGCCTCTGTAATACCGATACCCATACCAGGATTGGTTCCATAAGTGACACGAGGCTCAATATCTTTCGCGTCAAATACGAGTTCCTTGTCAAAGACAGCGTCATCACCACTCTTCAAAGTATTCCAATAAGCGACAGCCTTGTCCCATGCCTCACCTTGAGGAGCGAACTCCTTACCTTTTATATAATTAAAGGTGGTCTCGTCAGGTGCGACAAAACCGCCACGCGCTCCCATCTCGATAGAGAGGTTACACAAGGTGAGACGTCCTTCCATCGACATATCCTTCACCACATCACCACTATACTCCACGAAATAGCCTGTAGCACCAGAGGTTGTCAACTGACTCATCAGATAGAGGGCGACATCCTTCGCGGTCACTCCTTTACCTAATGTACCATTAATACTGATGCGCATCGACTTTGGTTTTTGCTGAAGGATACATTGTGAGGCAAGCACCATCTCCACCTCACTGGTACCAATGCCAAAGGCAACAGCACCCATCGCTCCATGTGTGGAAGTATGGGAGTCGCCACAGACAATCGTCATACCTGGCAGAGAGAGTCCCTTCTCAGGACCTACCACATGGATAATACCATTCGACTTGTCCATCATACCATAGTGTGTCAACCCAAAGTCCTTAGCATTCTGTGCCAGTGTGCTCACCTGCTTTGCGGATACAGGATCCTCGATAGGCTTGTCCTGATCGTGGGTTGGTGTGTTATGGTCAGGCATACAATAGATATGGTCAGGACGGAAGCACTTCAGTCCTCTTGCTCTCATACCGTCGAAAGCCTGTGGTGAGGTCACCTCATGACAATAAAGACGGTCGATATATAACTGAGTGGGGCCGTCGTCTACTTTCTGTACAACATGCTTGTCCCATATCTTATCAAATAATGTATTCATGATTTCTTAAACTTATTGATACAGTCAATATACGCCTCGACAGAAGCTGTCACGATATCCGTATTGGCACCAAAGCCATAGTAGATGCTGCCGTCGTACTCCACCTGCATGTGAACCTTACCCACATCATCAGACCCCTTGGAGATAGCCTGAATCGTAAACTCTTTCAGGGTCATCTGCTTCATGATGATCTTCTTCAAAGCCTTGATGGCGGCATCGACAGGACCATTACCTGAGGCGGCAGCCTCGAACTTCTGGTTGCTGATATCGAGTCCGATAGAAGCGACACTCTTCACACCCTTACCTGTAGTAACCTGCAGGAAGTCGAGTTTCACAGCATGAGCCTCTGCTGTGTCGGCACCAGCCAGCATCAGCACATCAGCATCATTCACCTCTTTCTTCTGATCGGCAAGTTGCAGGAACTTCTCGTAAATCTTATCGAGTTTCTCATCACTGACCTCCACACCATTCACACTCAGACGGTGCTTCAAAGCAGCACGACCACTACGTGCGGTCAGTACGATGCTGTTATCATCGATACCCACATCTTTCGGGTCAATAATCTCATAGGTCTGCACATTCTTCAGCACACCATCCTGATGAATACCAGAAGAGTGAGCAAAGGCGTTACGTCCTACAATAGCCTTGTTGGGTTGCACAGGCATATTCATCAGACTGGATACCATGCGACTGGTCGGGTAAATCTTCTGTGTATTGATATTGGTGTCGATGCCCAGTGCCTTGTGACATTTCAAGATCATGGCAATCTCCTCCAATGAGGTATTACCAGCACGCTCACCAATACCATTAATGGTAACCTCCACCTGACGGGCACCACCCATCACACCAGAGAAGGTGTTTGCCGTAGCCATGCCGAGGTCGTTATGACAGTGGGTCGAGATAACCGCCTTGTCAATATTAGATACATGGTCTTTCAGATATTTGATCTTCTCGAAATACTCCTGTGGCAGGCAGTAACCAGTGGTATCGGGAATATTCACGACAGTAGCGCCAGCAGCGATGACAGCCTCCACGACACGAGCCAGATACTCATTCTCCGTACGACCGGCATCCTCGCAATAGAACTCTACGTCCTCCACGAACTTCTTGGCATACTTAACAGCGGCAACGCCACGCTCGATGATCTCCTCACGATTGGAGTTGAACTTATACTTGATATGGGAGTCGCTGGTGCCGATACCAGTATGGATACGCTTATGCTTGGCATACTGTAAAGCCTCTGCGGCAACATCAATATCCTTCTTGACCGCACGGGTCAGCGCACAGATGGTGGGCCATGTCACTGCCTTTGAGATCTCAATCACAGAATTGAAGTCACCAGGACTACTGATAGGGAATCCCGCTTCAATCACATCAACACCCAGTTGCTCGAGTGCTTTAGCCACCTGAATCTTTTCTACCGTGTTCAACTGACATCCGGGCACCTGTTCGCCATCACGGAGTGTCGTGTCGAAGATAAACAATCTGTCACTCATAATTTCTATATCTAATTTCTTTTTCTTTTCCAATTAATTGGTTGCAAAATTACACTATTTTCACCCAATCACCAAATAAATCGTTACTTTATTTGGATAAAATGAAATAATTTCATACTTTTGCATCTAAATTTGAAATGAATACACTAATTACTATGAATAAGAAAGTATCAATATTATTATTGAGTCTGACACTTGGCTGTGTTTCCATCAATGCACAGGAGTCACAAAAAAGCGAATTACAGAAAAGTGCCGAGACAGCGCAAACCATTCCTGCTGCCCGTCACACCTATATCAGAGCCTACGAGGACTATGTCAACAAGGGACAGATACAACAAGCGGTAGAGTGTGGTGCGAAAGCCGCTTCCCTATATTCTAAAGACGGGCTGCATAAAGAAGCGTTCGAACTTCTTCGTAATATCGACCAGATGATCAACAGTAAGGGAGGTGCAAACAATGCCGGACTCCATTACTATGTCACGAAGGAACGCTTGCAGATGTACATGAAGTTCCGCAAGCCCGACAGTGCCAAGGAGCAATTGAAGACGATGGAGGCACAGGCTGCGACGGCTAATGATGAAAAGATAAAGAATGACTTACTATACAGCAAGGCTATCTATTACTATTCCTTTGGACTGAACGCACAGGGTGACGCTGTCTTCAAGGAGATGGCTAACAAACTGACTGCATCGAAAGAATATGACAAGGTGGATGAGGTTTACAAGCAACTGATTGCCAATGGTCGCAAAAGTAATAATGCCAACATGGTGGCACAGTCGTATAGCAACTACCTGGCGTGGAAGGACTCTACCAATGCCTTGAAGCACGCTGATGAGATTGCGGCTCTGAAAAAGCAGATTGCAGATAATGAGGCTTCCATCGAGGAGAAAGACAGTTCACTGACAACCCGTTGGGTGATTATCGTTGGGCTTCTGATCCTTGCCGGCGCATTGGCAGCTGCCCTGGTTGTAGGTGCCATCATCCTGCTCCGCTTTATCCTCCAGACTCGCAAGCAGAAGAAGATCATCAACCTGGAGAAAGATAATAACGCCCTGAAAGCGAAGTTCATCAGTAATATCTCAGCCCAGCTGGATCCTACCTTGGAGAAGCTTGACAACAGCAAGCCTGAGGTGAAGGCACTGATGGATTTCTCCGCACATATACAGACACTCTCTGAATTAGAGAACTCTACTGACGAGATTGTGACGGAAGAGGTGCAGATTCCTCCTTTCTGCGAGGGTCTGATGGACCAGATTCGTGACAAGGTAAAGCGTGATGTGACCTTGAAGATCAATGCCCCGAAGATGACTATTGATATGAATAAGGAGTATGTCACCCATATCCTCACGCATCTGTTGACCAACGCCGCTGAGTATACGCCTGAGGGTGGAACAATCTGGTTGGAATACAAGAAGCGTAGTGCTCATACCCACCAGTTCCTCGTATCAGATACTGGTTGTGGTATTCCAGAGGAGAAAAGGGAGGATATCTTCAAGCCTTTCCTTGAGATCAGGAATCTTACCAAGGGGGACGGTCTGGGACTGCCTATCTGTAAGCAGATGGCACTGAAGATGAATGGTGACCTGGATATCGATCCTGAGTTTACGAAAGGGACTCGCTTCGTACTCGACTTGCACTCATGATCTTCTATTTCTCTGGTTCTGGTAACACGAAATGGGCGGCAGAGCAACTGGCTCAGTCGACAGGTGACGTATTGCGTTATATCCCTGACGAGCTGAAAAAAGGGACTTGTGAGTATATCCTGCAAGATGGGGAGCGGTTGGGATTCTGTTTCCCGACTCATGGTTGGCAACCGCCCCGCATAGTCCGTGAGTTCATTCGCAAGGCGACATTCTGTTCCACCTCTTATATATATGCACTGACTACCTGTGGAGACAACATGGGTCATGCCATGCGCATCTTCAACAAGGAACTTGGGCGACAAGGTCTGCATGCGGATGCCGTCTTTGCTGTGGTGATGCCAGAGTCGAATGTCTGTTTCTCTTTCTTGCATCTGGACACTCCTGAACGGATTCATCAGAAGGTGGAAGATGCCAAAGAGCGTATGCGGCATATCTGCGAGGTGGTCGGCAATCGGCAATGTGGTGTGGAGGAGCTCGTCAAGGGCGCCATCCCTTACACTTATACTTACGTTATTGGTGGCTATTACAACAAGCATCTCATCACTGACCAGCATTTCTGGGTGGACGATGAGGCTTGTATTAATTGTGGACGATGTGCTAAACTTTGTCCTGTAGACGACATCGAGGGCACCCCACCCCAATGGAAACACGATGGTTCCTGCACCAACTGTCTTGCTTGTTATCACCATTGTCCTAAGCATGCCATCCATTGGGGTAAGATGAAACGAGGGCAATATGTGATGGCTGACCCAGAGTCAAACCATCGTTTGACTTAAAGAAACAGACAGAGTTTCCTAAGAAGCCCGTACCTTCGACCCACGAAGGTGGCACCTCCTCCCCTCGAAGCCCGTACCTTCGCCCCTCGAAGGTGGCACCTTCCTGTTTGTTCCATGGGGTGGAACACTTTGTTCCATGGCATGGAACA
>CALFUF010000057.1 GCA_937916405.1 uncultured Prevotella sp. | reverse complement strand
ATTTCCTGATGAACCTCATCGCTGCACTTGGAGCATATTGTTTCTTCGACAACAAGCCTGAGGCTATTCAGGGGTATTGTATTGAGGACACTAAACAACTCTCATTGTTCTAATCTTATCCCGAACTGACGTAAACATATGAATCCAAAACTTTACCAAGAAGCCGTAAAAAACAGGTCTGCAGGAACAATAGCAAACATTGCTATAACAATGCTTCACCAGTTTGATGTGATGATAACGGGATTGATAGAGGCTCAGAAGCAGAACTTTATAAACGAGGGTGGTATCAAGGAGCAGATGTTTCGTGCGCGGTTGCAACAGCGTGACAAGGGCAATTCGAGTTCTCGGAGTTCTCAGAGTACTCGGAGTGAAAAAGATAATAAAAGTTGAGAAAGTCTTTTGCATTCAAGATTATTTCCTTACCATTGCATTATGAAGAAAATATTACTATTAATAATGGTGGCAGGATTTGTGGCATGTAGTACAATTATAAGATTGACATTCAGATGATGTACCCACAGCGTGGTCCTGCGAAGAATGTGACAGGAACCTATTCGTTGGAGGTGAAGGGCGACTCCCTGATTTCCTATCTCCCTTATTTCGGCAGGGCATATATGGTACCTTATGGTGGAGGAAAGGGACTGAACTTCACAGAGATTATCGGAAACTATTATGAGTCGAAGAATGCGAAAGGACAGACGGAGATTGCCATAGAAGTGACGAACGAGGAGGACACCTATCTGTATCAGTTGAGCGTCTTCGATAATGGTAATGCCACCATTGACGTGCGTTCCAAGGAGCGTGAGCCGATAACCTATAGTGGGGAAATGGAAATAGAGGAATAATAATGTTTAACCTAAATACTTAAATACAATGGATTGGATACATGTTGCCGCAGTTGTTATACTTGTTATTCTGGGAGTCATCATCTTCAGGAATAAGAGTAATAACGGATAAGGAAAGAAGAAGGAGCCTCGTAGAAGACTCCTTCTTTCTTTTATTTCTGACTGGCATTGATACGTCCTTTCACCTTATCGACATAAGCGTCGATGGTGGCTACCGCTACGATGTTCACCACATCACGGACGGAAGCACCGAAGTCGATGAAGTGGATTGGTTTGTTCAATCCCATCTGGATCGGACCAATGATCTCCACATCGGCATCAAGCATCTGCAACATCTTATAAGAAGAGCGGGCAGAGGTCAGGTTGGGGAATACCAGTGTGTTCACATCCTTGCCCTTCAGACGGGTGAATGGATATTGCTCGTCACGCAACTCACGGTCAAGGGCGAAACCTAACTGCATCTCACCATCGATGGCAAGGTCGGGATACTGTGCCTGCATGATCTCTGCTGCACGACGTACCTTCAAGGCACCATCACTGGTAGAACTACCGAAGTTTGAGTGGGAGATCATAGACACCACAGGTTTCTCGTTGAAGAAACGTACACTGGTAGCAGCCAGCTTAGCGATATCTACCAAGGTGTCGGTATCTGGATTCTCATTGACAAGAGTATCAGCGATATAGAGGGTTCCCTTCTGGGAGTTGATGATATGCAGGGCACCAAAGTGCTTGTACTCTGGACGAATACCAATCACCTCCTTGACAACCTTCACGGTATTGGAGTATTTGGTATAAAGACCTGTGATGAAAGCGTCAGCCTCGCCGGTCTCCACCATCATCATACCGAAATAGTTGCGCTCGAACATCTTATCGTTAGCCTCTTGGAACGTATAACCATCACGCTGACGCTTCTCAGTCAGAATACGGGCATAACGCTCACGACGTTCTTGCTCAGAAGGATGGCGAAGGTTGACAATCTCGATACCCTCGATGTTCAGGTCGAGTTTCTTAGCCAATTTCTCGATGACCTCGTCATTACCCAAGAGGATGGGGTGGCAGATACCCTCAGCCTTTGCCTGTACGGCAGCCTTCAGCATGGTGGGGTGTACAGCCTCCGCGAATACCACACGCTGTGGATGAGCGGCAGCAGTAGCATAGAGTTTCTGGGTAAGTTTGGTCTCTTGACCTAACAACACACTCAGCGAGTTCTTGTATTCCTCCCAGTCCTCAATCTTCTTACGAGCCACGCCACTCTCTATAGCAGCCTTAGCCACAGCGGCACTGACCTCCGTAATCAGACGGGGGTCAACAGGTTTGGGAATGAAATAATCACGTCCGAAGCTGAGGTTATTGACTTTATAGACATCGTTCACCACATCGGGAACAGGTTGCTTGGCGAGATCGGCAATGGCATGGACGGCAGCCAGTTTCATCTCCTCGTTGATAGCAGTGGCATGAACATCCAAGGCACCACGGAAGATATAGGGGAAGCCGATCACATTATTAATTTGGTTGGGATAGTCAGTACGACCAGTAGACATCAAAGTATCTGGACGAGCCTCCATCGCATCCTCATAGGAAATCTCAGGAACAGGGTTGGCAAGAGCGAAGATGATAGGATCCTTTGCCATCGTCTTTACCATCTCCTTGGAGAGTACATTACCCTTAGAAAGACCAACGAAGACATCTGCACCGTTAACCGCCTCCTTCAAAGTATGGATATCCGTACGTTGGGTAGCAAAGAACTTCTTCTGCTCATTCAGATCCTGACGTGCCACACTGATGACACCTTTTGAGTCGAGCATCACGATATTCTCCTTCTGAGCCCCAATCGCCATATAGAGCTTCGTACATGAGATGGCAGCGGCACCAGCTCCATTGACAACAATCTTGACTTTCTTGATGTCCTTGCCAATCACCTCAAGAGCGTTCTTTAGTCCCGCTGCTGAGATAATCGCCGTACCATGCTGGTCGTCGTGCATCACAGGAATATCGAGGGTCTTCTTCAGACGCTCTTCGATATAGAAACACTCTGGTGCCTTGATATCCTCCAGGTTAATACCTCCGAAAGTGGGGGCGATACGCTCTACTGCCTCGCAGAATTTCTCAGGGTCTTTCTCGTTGACCTCGATATCGAAGACATCAATACCACCATAAATCTTGAAGAGTAATCCCTTACCCTCCATAACAGGTTTACCGCTCATGGCACCAATATCGCCCAAACCAAGGACTGCGGTACCATTAGAGATCACTGCAACGAGATTGCCCTTATCCGTATATTTATACGCATCATCAGGATTCTGCTGGATTTCCAGACAAGGGTAGGCAACACCAGGAGAATAAGCCAATGAAAGGTCTGTTTGTGTACGATAAGCCTTGGTCGGCTTTACTTCAATTTTACCAGGACGACCCGCCTCATGATATTCCAGAGCCGCCTCTTTAGAGATTTTAACCATAAAATATGCAGTATTATTAATTACTTTTCCATTTTCCTCGCAAAATTACAAAAAACTCAGTGAAATCAAATGTTTTTTTAATCTTTTTAGTAACTTTGTCCCGCAAATTGATTACTTATGCAGGAAATAAAAGATTTGAATGCTTATCGTACCTCTTTGAAGGAGAAAATCCTTGACGCAGCTATCAAGGCTTTCTGTATGCATGGTATTCGTGCTGTGAAGATGGATGATATCGCATCAAGTTTATCTATTTCCAAACGTACCCTTTATGAGATTTATGGGGATAAGGAGTCGTTACTTTTCTCATGTATTAAGAACCTGCATCATAAAAAGCAGGAATTCTTGCGAGACTTTTCCCAGAATCATAACACGATGGAGGTGGTGCTGGAAGTCTATCGACTTAAAGTTAAAGAGTTGGAAAGTGTCAATTATGCTTTCTATCAGGATATCAAACTTTATCCGGAAATATTAAAGTATATCGAGCAGGCGCGTGTCAACTCTCGTGACCTCTTCCTCTCTTTCATGCAGCGTGGGGTGAAAGAAGGTTATTTCCGTAAAGGTGTCAATTATGAACTAATCGGTAAACTGTTTGATGCGATAGGGGAGTATGTCACCAAAGAAGAGGTGTATATCCATTATCCCCATGAGGAGTTACTTAATAACCTGATGTTAGTTCCTTTCCGTGGGTTCTGTACCCCTAAGGGTATCAAGATGTTGGACAGTGTAGACAAAAAATAAATCGGAGGATTCCTTACGGAGTCTTCCGATTTGCTTTTCTAAGAGGTGCCTGGCGGATTCGAACCGCCGTAGACGGTTTTGCAGACCGTTGACTAAGCCACTCATCCAAGGCACCTTATCCTCTTAGCGGATGCAAAGGTAACACTTTTATTCGGACTGACAAAATTTTCTATCACTTTTTTTTCTTCAAGTCGCATCCTGGGCAACCATCACAGGGGTTGGATGGGGTGGATATACTAACAAACAACCTCCATATGGCATAAGCGATGGCAACAAGAAGTATCAGGATAACCAATACGATCTGCATAGGGCTTACAGTTTTGAGAGTTTCCTAAGCATCAGTTTATTGATAGCCTGAATCTTTCTTCCTCTCTTCTCGATGTCCTCACGTACATTATTTATATTATTAAAAAGATCGCTAAAAGCATTCAGTAGCGGGTTAGGTTGACTGCTGTCCTCGACCGCATCAGGATTCGTCACAATACGAATACCTAATGGTTCCAAGTGAACGTCAACATCTTTATCGGTCATCAATGGGTCACCATCATAATGAATGGCACCATGTTCTGAGCGATGGATGTGAATCTTTTTGGTTTGAAATGTCTTGATTTTTGAATTAGAAGTCAACGTCTTATTAAAGAGGTCGATACTGATCTGTGGAGCCTCTAAAGCAGTGAATGGTTCCATGATAATCACGTCCATCACACCGTCCCTCATGGAAGCATGTGGTGCGATATAGGCATTGTTACCATATTGTGAGGCATTTGCACAGGCTATCAAAAACGCTTTATAGCAATGAGCGCCAGTCTCGTCCTCCACCTCATACGTCTCCGGCTGGTATTTCAATCCTTCTTTCAATACATTTTCCACATAGGTGATAGGACCACGTTTGCCGGCTTCCGCAAATTTCAAAGAGATGAATGCGTCAAAGCCCATACCACATGTACAGAAGAAAGGAATACCATTGATGACACCATAGTCAAAGGTCTCGACTTTACACTGGTTGATAATCCTGATAGCCTCTCGAACATTCATAGGTATGCATAAATGACGTGCCAGTCCGTTGCCGGACCCGCAAGGGATGATACCTAAAGCCGTATTTGTGTGGGTCAACGCACGAGCGACCTCATTGATAGTACCGTCTCCTCCTACAGCAACAACAACATCTATGCCGTCAGCAGCACACTGCCGAGCTATTTCTTCCGCATTCCCTTTATATTCGGTAACGCGAATGTTGATATCATAACGATCATGATCCATCTCTGTATCAATTAAATTGGGTATCTCGTCCTTATGCTGAGTACCAGAGATGGGGTTGATGATGAATGTTATTCGTTTCTTTTCGTTCATATTCTACTGCAAAATTAAGAATTTCGTGAGAAATATCCGATGTATTTGAAATAAATTTCAATTATTTTACGAATTATCTTGTAAAATATGCACGAATTGATAAAAATTGTGTAACTTTGCAGTCTGAAAACGAAAAAATAAACGAACTATACCTTATCGGAATGGGACAGTTACAAGAAAAATACAAGCATTATCGTGAGCCGCAGAAGTTTATGGAGGCTGACGTATACCCTTATTTCCGTGCTATTGAGGGAAAGCAGGGAACGGAAGTGGAAATGGGCGGACACAAGGTGCTCATGTTTGGTTCTAATGCCTATACAGGACTGACAGGTGACCAACGTATCATCGATGCGGCAAAAGCAGCGTTGGATAAATACGGCTCAGGCTGTGCAGGAAGTCGTTTCCTCAATGGTACACTTGACTTGCATGTGCAGTTGGAAAAAGAAATCTCTGAGTTTATCGGCAAAGATGACTGCCTCTGTTTCTCAACGGGCTTCTCTGTCAATCAGGGTGTCTTGGCAATGGTAGTTGGAAAAGACGACTATATTATCTGTGACGATCGTGACCACGCAAGTATTGTGGACGGTCGTCGTCTTTCTTTTGCCAAGCAGTTGCATTATAAGCACAATGACATGGAGGATCTGGAGCGTGTGCTTCAGAAATTACCATATGAGGCAATTAAACTGATTGTTGTGGATGGAGTGTTCTCTATGGAGGGCGATCTGGCTAAATTGCCGGAGATTGTAGAACTGAAGCATAAGTATAATTGCTCTATTATGGTTGACGAGGCTCATGGTATTGGTGTGTTCGGCAAACAAGGACGTGGTGTTTGTGATCACTTCGGATTGACTGACGAGGTAGACCTGATTATGGGAACCTTCTCCAAGTCACTTGCCTCTATTGGTGGATTTATCGCATCCGACTGGGATACCATCAATTTCCTGCGTCATACTTGTCGTACGTATATCTTCTCAGCATCTAATACTCCCGCTGCCACTGCCGCAGCCATGGAGGCTTTGCATATCATCCAGAAAGAGCCTGAGCGTATTGAGGCTTTGTGGAAGGTGACGAATTATGCGTTGAAGCGTTTCCGTGAGGAAGGTTTCGAGATTGGTGACACAGAGAGTCCTATCATCCCACTTTATGTTCGTGATGTAGATAAGACATTCTTAGTGACCGCTTTGGCTTTCAAGGCTGGTGTGTTCATCAATCCAGTCATTCCTCCAGCATGTGCTCCTCAAGATACATTGGTACGCTATGCCCTGATGGCAACTCACACTGAAGAGCAGGTTGACCGTTCCGTCAAAGCACTGAAAAAGATCTTTGTAGAGCAAGGAATTATAAAATAATTGCGGAAAAATTTGCAAGGGTCACAAAAAATGTGTACCTTTGCAGCCGCAAAAAACGAGGTGTAGCGCAGTTGGTAGCGTTCCTGGTTTGGGACCAGGCTGTCGCAGGTTCGAGTCCTGTCACCTCGACCCAAGGGTTCTCTTCTGTGAAGAGGACTCTTTTTTTGCGAATTTTGTTTGGTAATCAAAACTTTTTCCTTATATTTGCAACCGATAGGCTAAAAACCTTAAATTGTGAATATGAGAATTAGAGGAAAGTTGTGTTGGTTGGTATTGTCAATTCTATTGACGATAGCCTTATCTATTCATGCAACTGAGTCTGACCGTTTATTTAAAGTTCATGATGCTTCTGAGGGTTTGGCGGATAATGGTGCACAGGTGATTATCTGTACCAAGACGGGACGTATGGTGATTAGCTCTATCGGTCATATCAATTTTTATAACGGCTCATCCTTTAATCATATTGATGCCCAGTCGGAAGACATTTATGAGCTTCCCAAATATGAAGGACATTATCATTTGTATTTTGACAAAGCCCATCATCTATGGGTAAAGGACAAATATCAAGTTACCTGCATCAACTTGTTGACAGAGCGTTTTATCTCCGATGTGCCTGGTGTGCTGAGGGAGATGGGATTTGACAAAAACGCTGAAGATTTATTTGTGGATGAGGATGGCAGTCTGTTGTTATTATCCAACAACCAATTATACAATTGCAAGTTAAAGAAGAATTTCCCTGTCAGGAAAGGGAAAAAACTCCAGGATGTTGGTAACTATAAAAACCTGTTGCTGCTGTTTTATGACGACAGCAGCATCGAGGCATTCAATACAACTACGGGAGCTTTAGTATATATAAAGACCCCATTGGACAAAGTCCAAGCCGCCAAGTATCAGAATACCACCATCGTATTTTATAACCATGATGGCTATTATCAAATCAGGAACGGAGAGAAAGATGCCATCTTTATGCGTATTGATGCCCTTTCTGGAGAGAGTAAGATCCTGATGGAGACCCCATATCATCTTAACAATATGGATATCCATGAAGGACTACTCTATATAGCCTGCCAATATGGGTATTGGACTTATAATATCACCACAGGGGAGAAACAGCACTTTCCAACGTTGATGAGTACCAGCTATGAAGAGATCAATACAGACATCAATGATATCGCATTCGATCTCCAAGGAGGTATGTGGGCTGGTACGGAGAAAAAGGGCTTACTCTATTCAAAACCTCACACATCACCTTTTAAGATTCTGAAATGGACTGATCCCAAGGCGAAAGAATATGCGGAGATGCTTGCTCATGATTCACAGAAGGAAACGCAAGAGACATTGCCCCGACGTGTCAACTGTGTTTATCATGATAGCCGTGGTTGGAAATGGTATGGCACCTATACTGGAGTAAGACGATATCTGTCAGAGAAAGACGAGCACCCTCTTATTATTAATAATGAGGATGGATTAAACAATAATGTCATTCATTCAATCATAGAGGATAACGACCATAATATCTGGGTAAGCACCAGTAATGGTATTTCATGCTTGATTATGCAGAACGACTCCCTGATGCGGGTGGTTAGTTTTGACGAGAACGATAATGTCCCAACCAGTTCATTCCTTAATGGATATGCCAAGCGGTTGGAGGACGGCTCTATCATCATGCAGTCTATAGACTATATCGTGAAGTTTAATCCCAGCCTTTTTCATACGACGAAAAGGATAGACATCAAGTTATATCCCAAACTCATACGCTTGTCGGTTAATGGTAGAACGATTCATCCGGGAACAGAGTTGGAAGGAAAGGTCATTCTTGACCGTGCGATAACACGTGCCACAGAAATTAATGTGAATTACAACCAGAACAACCTCTCATTGTTATTTACTGGTTTGAATTATTTCCGTCCCATCCAAACTTTTTATAGAATACGAGTAAAAGGTTTCCAGGATGAGTGGGAAATATATTCTGTTCACGATGGTACAGGAAGAGTAGATAGTCAAGGTATGCTCCATTATTCTATCATTGCTATTCCTCCAGGAAAGTATCAGATAGAAGTGCAGACATCCATGACACCTGACGACTGGCAGGTAGAGCCTTATGTCTGGAAACTTTCTGTTGAAGAGCCATGGTGGCGTATGACCATAGTGTATGTCACCTTAGGACTTTTGATACTAGGAGTACTGATAGCCAATTTCGTGTACTATAATTTCAATACGCGTTTGAAGTTAAAACGTAGTAATGTGGAAGGTAGTATTATTAAGCGAATCAAGACCTTTGCGACGATGTGTGAGAATATGGAGAAGGAAACACTAATTCCCATGATTGATGCGGAGACTATTCGTCATCATGATGCCGAGGCTGCTTTCTCGGATGTGATGACGAAGGTAGTACCTTATGTGAATAGTCATCCTGAAGATCTCACGATGTACCAATTGGCAAAGGTGGCACAGATGGATGTCAAAGATTTCTATGAGGAGATGTCATCCGATCTTTATAAGACCCCACGTACTGTTGTATTGAAACTTCGCTTGCAGCGTGTGGAGGATTTGTTATTGAATAGTGATAAGAGTGTCGATGAGATTGCGGAGGAACTGAATTTCTCCTCAACAGATTTTATGATAGCCAGTTTCTATCATCAGTATCGCCAGACACCTAACGATTATCGCGCCTCCAATCCACGATAACCGACCAATCGCCAGGTGCGATCGCCTAATCCTTTATAATATACCAGTACTTGGTATTTGTTTCTTGTCTGAAAGAAATTACCTTCTGTAGGTGCCGTTCGTCCATTCTTATCCACATACTGATAAGAATAATAACCTTGTTTCTGCATAACTTGCGCCAGATAGCATTGACTGTTTGTGTCATATTGCATCTGATAGGCAGTCTCATCAGCATTATTCGTCCATTGACCTTGTAGGTAAATCTCTCCGCTATATGGAGCCTCTAAGGTATAGTTGACCCATACGTAGTCACAAGTATAGGCACTTTCAGACCAATCGCTATTACGGATATAGAAAGCACCGTTAGCAGACTCATCCGTCAGATAGTTACGGCGTATGGTTGTGGTAAAGGGAAAAGCCTGATAGTGTTCTCCGTCCCATCCAATACGGTCAATACCCATGGTGGGGTGACTGACATCAAGCACCTCAAATTTATGATACTCATTCCCTGCGTCGAAAATAAGCTCCCTATGATGGTCCCATCGTTGTCCCTGATGGTAAGTATATTGTGGGGTGGGGTTTATTCGTGCCGTTTGCTCGTTCCAGTTCTGCATGATGACAGTATATACCTCATCCTCTGGGCGAACCACATTGAGGTCTTTATATTCTAAAGTGATCGACAGTTGTTGGTGACTCTTGTTAAAATCTATGTCGGTATTTGTGGTGAGGTTAAGTCCTAAATTAGCGATGGGCTCAACGACATAAAACTCGGCATCGAGTATTTTCTCATGTCCATTATCCTCATCATAAATACTCAACCGATAGTTACCACTCATACGAATCCGGCATTGACTATTAGGTATAGTGAACTCATAATGCGTATAGTTGACAGTGGTGTTCAGAGAGTTCTGATAATCCTCTAAGGGATAGTCGTTGAACCCTTGCAGCCAGTCACTCTCGAAGACTTCTGTTGCCTCCGACCAGTCAGCCTCGCAACGGGTAAGATGGCAGATGTAACGATGAGAGTCATATGACAGCTCATCGAATCCTATATGCAGCACATCCCGACTGCCCAGTTCCATCACAGGACGGTTCTGCCAGTCGTCATTAACGATGGTCGTCAATGTCTTGACCATCGGGGAGTATATCTTGTTGCCAGCCTGCATAGTCATTGCAAGAAACAACAAAGCAAACAACATCTCTTTCTTCATATCGTGGGTCAAAGGTAGCGCAAAATTTCTTTATGGCAAAGACTTTTACATCATTTAAGGATTCTGCCCTTCGTTTTTTGATAAATACTATGTGCAACCAGCCTTTTTTTGATTCTTTTAAGGTATTTATTTGGCAATTAATACAGAAATCACTACTTTTGTAGACAAAATGAAGAAAATAGGATATATTGTAGTGTTGTTAGGAGCCTTGTTGCTTACGTTCTCTTGTGGTAACAGGAAGCGTCCGGAAGACTATGCGGGTATGATAGACAGTATTCGTAAGGCAGAGATGGAGAAGGAATTATTTAAACCCGTCGCCAGTGACCCAGTCTTGGCTTTCTTTGACTCACTCTCCATGAAGTCTGTTCCTATGAAATACTCTCCAGAGTTTGTAGAGTATCTACCTCAGATGATGAAGGTACCAGCAGTCTATAACACCCGTTTTGACTATGAGAGTAATGTGGAGCTTTATGCTGTCAAGTTACCATCCTATCAAGACTATCACATGATGTTGGTGGGTGAGAAACTGGACTCCACCAACGTCTCGCTTTACCTCTGTACGATGAATCGTGATTATGTGTTAGTCGACCGTCTTTGTATCTATGAACAGAAGATTGAGGACAGGAACGGTTCGCTCGGGCTGATGCGCCAAGAGTATTATATCACCAGCAATTATGAGGTCACCCTTGTCAGCTACTTCCGTGGTGAGGACGATGAGACAGAAAGCGAGGAGACCGCTTGTAGGTATATTATTAATAAGGAGGGAAATTTCGAAGAGGTAATCATCGAGCTATGATAGAGATAACAATCAAAGACAGTGCCCTGCAGCAGGCGGCACAGGAGGGTATGGATACCTTTGTGGGGGTCTTTATCCATGCTATCCGTCAAGGTATTCATGACGAGCTGACAACAGAGACGATGGCGCTGTTGAATGCCGACCAGATTACCCTCCTAGCCTGGGATATCCTGCATGAGGAAGTGATGGACGGCGGCTTTGTGCAACTGATACACAACGGCTATGGTCCCTTTATCTTTAAGAACCCCTTTGCCAAGGCTGTGAAGTTATGGGGGTTGCGTGACTTGTCCAAACTGATCTATGATGCCCATACGCTTTATCTGAAGCATCATGAGAAGATAGAGCAGGATTGTACGGAGGATGAGTTCATGGCACTGTTTGAGCAGTTCCCTGAGTTTGACGATATGGACGACACCTTTGTGGAGAACGAGGAGTCGTGGACGGAACAGATAGCTGAGTATATCGACCAGCATATTGAGCAGTTTGCTCATATAGAGAAATAAATAAATGAATAAAGACGAAGAGAAAATCAGGAAGAAGAGTCCTATACAGATACGCAACAAGAAGGCATCGTTTGAGTATTTCTTCATCGAGACCTATACGGCAGGAATTGTCTTGACAGGTACGGAGATCAAATCCATCCGCCTGGGCAAGGCAAGTCTGGTGGATACCTATTGTTTTATCAATAATGGCGAGATATGGGTGAAGGGCATGAATATCTCCCCTTATTTCTATGGTTCCTATAACAACCATGAGATGAAGCGAGACCGTAAGCTGTTGCTGACGAAGAAGGAAATACAAAAGCTACATGCCGCTACCAAACAGACAGGATACACCATCGTCCCCTTATTGGTCTTTATCGACGAGCATGGACGAGCCAAAATGGATATCGCCCTCTGTAAGGGTAAAAAGGAGTTTGACAAGCGTCAGACCTTGAAGGAAAAGGAAGACAAGCGGGAGATGGATCGCGTGATGAAACATTACTAAATGAAGAGACTACAAGACTTAACCAAACAACGAATACTGGTACTGGACGGTGCGACGGGTACGATGATTCAGAAGTATAACCTCTCTGAGTCGGCATTCCGAGGCACTCGCTTCCTCGATATTCCAGGACAGATGAAGGGCAATAACGACATGCTCTGTCTGACCTGTCCGGATATTGTGGAGGACATCCATCGTAAGTACCTTGAGGTAGGTGCGGATATCATCTCCACCAATACCTTCAGTTCACAGCGCATATCTCAGGCAGATTATCATCTGAAGGCATTTGCCAGAGAGATGGCATACGAGGGAGCCAGGATAGCCCGTAAGGTGGCTGATGAATTCTCCACAGACGAGAAGCCTCGTTTTGTCGCAGGAAGTATAGGTCCTACGAACAAGACCTGTTCCATGTCTCCCGATGTGAGTAATCCTGCCGCCCGTGATCTGACCTATGACGAACTGTATCGTGCATACAGTGAGCAGATTGACGGACTGATCGAGGGTGGGGTGGACGCTCTGCTTATTGAGACGATCTTCGACACACTTAATGCAAAAGTCGCTATCGACGCAGCGATGACGGTGATGCAACAGCGTAGCGTGGAGTTACCTATTATGCTTAGTGTGACTGTCAGTGACCTGGCAGGTCGTACGTTGAGTGGACAGACATTGGAGGCTTTTCTTGCCAGTATCAGCAGCTATCCTGTCTTCTCAGTAGGACTGAACTGCTCGTTTGGAGCCAGTCAGATGATTACCTTCTTGCGCCAACTAGCCCAGAAAGCACCTTATTATATTAGTGCCTATCCCAATGCCGGGTTACCAAACTCGATGGGACTTTATGATGAGACGGCAGAATCGATGGCACCGCAGATGGGTAAAATGGTGGATGAGGGTCTTGTCAACATCATCGGAGGCTGTTGCGGTACTGATGAGCATTTTATAGAGAAATATATCCCCTTGGTCGAAGGTAAACAACCGCATCAGCCTGTCTGCAAGCCAGAGACGATGTGGCTGAGCGGTCTGGAACCGTTGGACGTGACACCTGAGGTACATTTCGTGAATGTGGGTGAACGCTGTAATGTGGCAGGATCCCGAAAGTTCCTTCGACTCATCAAGGAGAAGAAATACGACGAGGCGATAGCCATTGCCCGTAAGCAAGTCGCTGACGGTGCCTTGGTGATAGATATCAATATGGATGACGGACTGTTGGATGCCTGCACAGAGATGACGACCTTCCTCAATATGATTGCCGCCGAGCCGGATATCGCCTCTGTCCCTGTTATGATAGACTCCTCCGACTGGGAGGTGATCAAAGCCGGATTGAAGTGCGTGCAAGGAAAGAGTATCGTCAATTCCATATCGCTGAAAGAGGGGGAGGAGGTGTTTGTCCAGCATGCCAAGGATGTCATGCGCTATGGTGCCGCTGTTGTTGTGATGTGCTTCGACGAACAAGGGCAGGCTACCAGCTACGAACGTCGTATCGAGATTGCTGAACGCTCGTATCGCATTCTTACTGAGCATGTTGGCATGAATCCGTTAGATATTATCTTCGACCCCAATGTCCTTGCCGTGGCAACAGGTATGGAGGAGCATGACAGTTATGCCGCCGACTTTATCAAAGCCACTGGTTGGATTCGTCAGCACCTTCCTGGTGCCCATGTCAGTGGAGGTGTCAGCAACCTGTCGTTCTCCTTCCGTGGTAACAACTATATCCGCGAGGCGATGCATGCCGTCTTCCTCTATCATGCCATCCAACAGGGAATGGACTTTGGTATCGTCAATCCTGCTACGAAAGTACTGTATAGTGACATTCCTCAAGACCAGCTGAAGGTGATTGAGGATGTCATCTTGAATCGTCGTAAGGGAGCTGCCGAGGCTTTGACGGAACTTGCCAATCAACTGTTGGAGGAGCAGCAGTCACAGCCCTCATCTGCAGGGCTGTCGTCACAGCCACAACAAGAGAAATGGCGTGAGGATAGTCTGGAGCAGCGTCTGCAATATGCGTTAATCAAGGGAATAGGTGACTATCTGCAACAAGATTTAAGCGAGGCATTGTCTCAATACCCACAGGCTGTTAAGATTATAGAAGGTCCTTTGATGGATGGTATGAATGAGGTGGGACGACTGTTCGGCAGTGGAAAGATGTTCCTGCCGCAAGTGGTGAAGACGGCACGTACCATGAAGCAGGCGGTGGAGATCCTGCAACCCGTCATTGAGCGACAACAGGAGGGAGAGGGTAAGAAAGCCGGAAAGGTGCTCCTTGCCACTGTCAAAGGTGACGTTCATGATATTGGCAAGAACATCGTTGCCGTCGTCCTTGCCTGCAATGGTTATGAGGTAGTGGATATGGGTGTGATGGTTCCTGCCGAGCAGATTGTCCGTAAGGCGATAGAGGTGAAGGCGGATATCATCGGGCTCTCGGGATTGATTACCCCAAGTCTGGAGGAGATGGTTAATGTGGCGCATGAGATGCAACGGGCAGGATTGGAGATACCTATCATGATCGGGGGTGCGACCACCAGTGAGCTACATGTCGCCTTGAAGATAGCTCCTGTTTACGGGGGACCTGTCGTATGGATGAAGGACGCCTCCCAGAATGCCTTGGTGGCTGCACGTTTGCTCAACAAGGAAGAGGAGGCGAAGGTGGAGGTGGAACTGGATGAGAAATACAAGCATCTGCGTGAGGAATACGAGCAGGAGC
Organism: uncultured Prevotella sp.; assembly: GCA_937916405.1. GTDB lineage: Bacteria > Bacteroidota > Bacteroidia > Bacteroidales > Bacteroidaceae > Prevotella. The sequence goes on along the minus strand of CALFUF010000057.1, from coordinate 15,788 downwards.
AAACCCATTTGCTTCCTCTGAGTGAGGCAAGAAAACAAAAGAAAGACTTCTTTAAAGATAAATAGATATATGATCAGAACGATAGCATTTGACTTAGGGGGCGTGATTGTCACCATCGACCAGTCTCAGGCAATCAGCCGGTTTAAGGAGATTGGGGCGGATAAAGTGGAGGATTATCTGAACCCTTATACACAGACTGGTATCTTTGGTGACTTAGAACATGGTCTGATTACTGCAGAGGAATTTCGTGTTGCCCTCGGACAATTGATGGGTAAGGAGTTTACTTATGAGCAATGCGCCTATGCGTGGCAAGGTTATGCCAAGGATGTACCGCAACGTAACCTCGATATTGTGACCCGTCTGCGTCAGGAGGGATATCGTGTGGTGTTGCTCTCCAATACAAATCCGTATATGATGGACTGGGCAATGAGTCCGGCTTTCGATGGAAAGGGACATCCTCTTTCTGACTATTTCGACCATTGTTATCTGAGCTATCAGCTAAAGAAGATGAAACCCTCTGAGGACATCTTCCGTGAAGTGTTACAACAAGAAAAGACTTTCCCCAACGAGATACTATTCGTTGACGATGGACCTCGTAATGTGGCAGCGGCAAGTCAGATAGGCTTCCGTACCTTCTGTCCTGAGAATGGTGCCGACTGGACGGAGGAGATTTATAAGTTCATAGTTTAGAGTTCATAGTTCATAATTTAGAGTTATGAGGAGATATATTTTTTTGATGTTATTGTGTAGTGTGAGTATGTTGCAGGCACAGACCTATCAAGTTCCCAAGCGTGAGTTCCGTGCGGCATGGATCCAGTGTGTGAACGGACAGTTCCAGAATATTGGGACAGAAAAGATGCAGCAGACTCTGACTTACCAGTTGGATGAGTTACAGAAAGACGGTGCCAATGCCATCATCTTCCAAGTACGTCCTGCCTGTGACGCTCTTTATCCCAGTAGTATAGAGCCATGGAGCCATTTCCTGACAGGTGTACAGGGTAAGGCTCCCTATCCTTATTGGGACCCATTACAGTGGATGATCGAACAATGTCACAAACGGGGTATGGAACTGCACGCATGGATAAACCCGTATCGCGCCAAATCGAAACTGGCATATGCTCTTGCGTCGAATCATATCTGTAACCAGCATCCTGAGCGTGCCTTTGAGTATGACGGGCTAATGATCCTTCATCCAGCCCTACAGGAGAATCGTGACTATATCTGTACGATTGTGGAGGATATCCTGAAGCGTTATGATGTTGACGGACTGCATATCGACGACTATTTCTATCCTTATCCTGTGCCTGGTGTATCGATACCTGACGAGGGGCAGTTTCAGGCTAATCCGCAAGGCTATACCAATAAGAATGACTGGCGTCGCCATCAGGTAGACTTACTCATCGAACAACTCAATGCCACCATCCATCGGGTGAAGCCATGGGTGAAGTTTGGAGTCAGTCCTTTCGGCATCTATCGGAATCAGAAGAACGACCCTCGTGGTAGTAAGACGAATGGTTTGCAGAACTATGACGACCTTTACGCCGACATTCTATTGTGGATAGAGAAAGGATGGGTCGACTATACCGTACCCCAATTATATTGGGAGATGGGACATAAGGCTGCAGACTATACTGAGCTGATACGCTGGTGGAGCGACCATGCCTCTGCTCGTCCACTGTATATTGGTGAGGATGTGGAGCGAACGGTCAAACATGCCGACCCAGCGAATCCAAGGAGTCATCAGTTACCTGCGAAGATGCGTCTTCACCAGGCGAATCCCGGTGTGCAAGGCACGGTCTTGTGGTATGCGAAGGCTGCAGTGGACAATATCGGTAACTATGGTACCAATCTTCGCAATGTGTATTGGCGTTACCCAGCCTTACAACCCTTGATGCCGCATATCGACCATAAGGCACCTGCAAAGGTTCGTAAACTGAAAGTCTTCAACATCGGCAACCGTCAGGTATTGATGTGGACAGCACCCAAATATAAGTCATGGGAAGATGAAGCGACGAAATATGTCGTCTATTGTTTTAAGAAAGGAGAGGACACCAATATCAATGATCCCTCGCATATCGTCACCATCACTAACGACTGTTTCTACGAGATTCCTTTGGATTTAGAGCAGGGAAGATATGTCTATATCGTCACAGCCCTCGATCGGATGCAGAACGAGAGCAAGACGGTGAAGAAGAAAATCAAGTTGTAGTTAATCGTCTATCTTAATCATAACAGGAGCCTCCACCTCTCGTCTCCATGCCTTCAGATAGTTGAACCACTCTTTGGCGGAATGGTAGCCGAAGGTCTCGTTGGCAGAGGTATAGGTCACCTTATATGCCATGTGCTGCTCCTTCACTTTCAGTACGTATGCATAATTATCCTTGTTAGCAGGTTCCTCACTGATGATATAGTTCTGAGGAACGAGTACGGCAAGACCAACGGTCTCCCTCTTACCGTTAATGGTATCGTTGGTGGGGAAATCGGCTCCCCAGCAAGCACGAAGTCCTTTCTTGTCACTAAACTCCTCGGAGCCTTTCACGTTGATGATACCAGTGGAGAAACGATAGTCGCTGACATCCTTATTAAAGAAAATGTCTACGTCAGTATCACGATGTCCAGCATACTGCGTATAACGTATGGTCATATTGACAGGTGCTTTAGCCGCATCTACCTGCCAGCCGCGATCGACTAACTCAACGATGGTACGCAGTGGACCATAACTGATGATACGTTGGGTACGAGTGCGTACTGGTTCCACATGTGTCGGTTTGGTACCATCCCATCCACGGAAAGCACCCAGTCCGAAGGTCTGACCCACCCATAGCACGTCATCACCATAACCTTTGGCTTTCTGGTCCTGGTCTGTATAGAACTGTGTCTCTTTCAATTCCAGTTGCTTGTAGTGTTTTCCATAAAGGTCGAGGGTCTGTCGTGCGTCAAAATAGATACGGATACCATTCAGCTCGCTCTCGAAATCCACCCCATGATGATGTTGCAGGTTATAGGTGTAGGCGGCATCGCCACGGGCAGTGATAGACTCGATGTAGTTATTCTGCTGATTCTTTTTCAGCGTCTTGTCTTTCGTGTTTGCCATCACCATCTCCGCATAGACACGGGCAGGGTAGGGACGTGGCTCTCCTTTATCAAAAAGGGTAACGGTATACTCTTTTTTCTCTTTCTTTCCCAAGTCCACTAAGAAACAAAGCTCATCAAACCTCTCATCCTGATTCAGGTCATCCAGTTGACAAGGTATTTCCTTGCCGTCGACCATGACAACAGCGGATCGGACCTCATCATAAGAAGCTAAAGATATCACAACAGGAACGTCGGTACGAGTGTCCTTTTGAGGATTAGTCACTATAACCGTCATCGTCTTATCCGCGAAGACAGACTGACAGCATAGGGTCAGTACCATGAAAGAGAGGAGTTTCTTCATATATTAAATCAGTAGTTTGTTATACTGCAAATTTCACACTAAAAAACGAAAAAGACGCATAAGACTACAAATTTTTATCTTTTTTAGGTTAAAATTTGGTTTTTAAAATATTTTTTAGTACATTTGCAGACGAATTTAACAATAATAAATGTTTTAACTCCTTTTATCGTCATGCGAAAGGTCTATTTACTATTGGTAATAGCCATGCTAGCCTGTCTGGGTTGTGAGTGGCATCTGAAGTATAATGAGGAGGCTTCAGAGGAATTGCCTTTGACCATTGACCGCTACGATATGATAGAGAGTCTTTATCTGACAACAGGTGACTATTCTGCCTTGTTGCAGATGAATAAGTCTTATCCGATGCAGACCCGTATGTTGATAGAGGATGTTCTTCGGATTGGACAGGTGAATGATCCCGACATCAACCACAAATTCCTTCATTTCTTCAAAGACTCCACCTTACAGAGTCTGATTGTTGATGTTCAGGACCAGTTTGCGGATTTGGATGATTTAAACAAGGAACTGTCAGATGCCTTTAATCGTTTGCGTGAAGCAATACCCACTCTCGAGATTCCACAGATTTATGCGCAGATTGGTTCTTTCGACCAGAGTATCATCGTGGGTAATAAGACATTGGGTATTTCCCTTGACAAATATCTTGGTGCCGACTATCCTTTCTATATCGAACACTATACTGAGGAGCAACGCCGTCTGATGACACGCTCCATGATTACTCCCGACTGCCTGAGCTTCTATCTGCTCAGTCTCTATCCCTTGCAGGAAAAAGAGCCTTCCCCAGAGTTGCGACATCGGCACATGGGTAAGATACAATGGGTGGTCAATCAAGTGACGAAACAACGTGTGTTCGAGAATAGTCATGTGCAAGCCATCGATATTTTTATGAAGCATCATAAGGATGTCAATATCGAGCAGTTGCTTCACGATTCAAGCTATTAAACTTCTGAAATATGAACAAAATCAAAGTGTTTATGCTGTTGATGCTTTTGCCGTTAGCAGCACATGGTTTAGATTTACGTCAGATCACGAGTGGACAATTCATCCCCGACAATATCCGTGGGGTGATACCTGCCGCTGATGGCGAGAGTTATACCCGGTTGGGGGATAAAGGTAAGTCGATTGTCCGCTATTCGTTCAAGACAGGGAAGGTTTTGGAGACGTTGTTCAATGCCGATGGGACAAAAGTGGAGCGTATCAGTGGTTATATCATGAGTCCGGATGGTAAGCGTATATTGATAGAGACCAATCGTAAACCGATCTATCGTCGTTCTTTTACTGCCGATTACTATATTTACACTATTGCCAGCCGTAAGTTGGTACCATTGTCGGAGAAGGGTGCCCAACAGACTCCCTTGTTCTCGCCTGACGGTACGATGATTGCTTTTGTTCGTGATAACAATATTTTCCTTATCAAACTGCTTTACGACAATGCGGAGAGTCAGGTGACGAAAGATGGTAAGAAGAACGAGGTGATCAACGGTATTCCCGACTGGGTCAATGAGGAGGAGTTTGGCAACAGTCGTGCGATGGTGTTCACTGCCGACAGCAAGCAACTGGTGTGGGTACGTTATGACGAGCATGCTGTCAGTCAGTATTCCATGCCACTCTATAAGGGGTTGTATCCTGAGCGTAGTGAGTTTGCGGAATATCCTTGTGCTTATACCTATAAATACCCTGTCGCAGGGGCGGATAATGCGAAGTGTACCGTTTGGAGTTTTGACATTGCCAGTCGTCAGACTCGTCAGTTGCAGGTACCTCTCGATGCCGATGGTTATATCCCTCGTCTGAAGACGACCCATGAGCCAACGAAGGTGTTGGTACTGACCATGAACCGTCATCAGGACTGCTTGCGTGTCTATATGGCAAATCCACTATCCACTGTCTGCCAGTTATTGATAGAGGATAAGACTCCTAAATATATTAAAGAGGAATGCGTGGAGAACATGAAGGTGACCCATAAGTATATCCTGCTGCCCAGTGAGCGTGACGGTTGGATGCACCTTTACCTATATAATCTGAACGGACAGCTGCTGCGTCAGGTAGAGCAGGGTGACTATGAGGTCAGTGAGGTCTATGGTGTTGATGACCAGACAGGTAATGTCTATTATGCTGCCCATCGGTATGGTGCCACAGACCAGCGTGTCTTTATGACACAGGCGAATGGTAAGACGACATGTCTGACAGACAAGGCAGGGTGGAGTAGCGCCATCTTCAGTAGTAACTATCAATCCTTCCTCCATACATGGAGCAACCTGAACACCCCGACTGTCGTGACACTTTGTAACAATACGGGGAAGGTGCTGACGACTTTGGTGGATAATCAGTCTTTGCGTGAGCAGCTTGCCAAAGAGCAGTTAGGTACTCGTGAGCTTTTTACGTTTACGACTTCCGAGGGCATCAAACTGAATGGATGGATGATCAAACCCGCGAATTTCGATGCCACCAAGCGTTATCCCGTGATCATGTATCAGTATAGTGGTCCTGGCAGTCAGCAGGTGAAAGATGCATGGAATATTGGTATGAACAGCCAAGGGGCTATCCTTGAGCAGTATCTCTGCCAGCAGGGCTTCCTCTGTGTCTGTGTGGACGGTCGAGGAACAGGCGGACGTGGTGCCGACTTCGAGAAGTGTACCTATCTGCGTCTGGGTGAGTTGGAGTCCCGTGATCAGGTGGAAACCGCCTTGTGGTTAGGTAAACAGTCGTATGTCGACAAAGACCGCATCGCTATCTGGGGATGGAGTTATGGTGGTTTCAATACGTTGATGTCGATGTCTGAGGGACATCCCGTCTTCCGTGCCGGTGTTGCCATTGCCCCCGTCACCTCATGGCGTTTCTATGATAGTATCTATACGGAGCGGTTTATGCGAACTCCGAAAGAGAATCCTTCTGGTTACGACCAGAACCCGATTAGTCGTGTAGACCAGCTCCATGGAGCCCTCTTACTCTGTCATGGTTCTGCCGATGATAATGTGCATCTGCGTAATACCGCAGAATATACGGAGGCATTGGTGCAGGCTGACAAAGACTTCCAGCAATTAGTCTATACCAATCGCAACCACAGCATCTTTGGTGGTAATACCCGTAATCACCTGTTCCGACAATGCGTGAGATTCCTGAAGGAAGAGTTGAAGGATTGAAGAGTTGAAGGATTATAATTCCACTTCAACTCTTCAACTCTTCAATTCTATTTAATAGTTTTCTGCTTTCACTTGGAAGTAAGACTGTGGATGGTCACATACTGGACAAACATCTGGAGCCTTCTTACCTACCACGATATGTCCGCAGTTAGCACACTGCCAGATGACATCACCGTCCTTAGAGAATACACGCTCCTTCTTCACGTTGTCCAACAGCTTACGATAACGCTCCTCATGAGCCTTCTCGATAGCGGCAACACCCTCAAACTTCTCGGCAATCTCGTCGAAACCCTCCTCGCGAGCCTCTTTAGCCATACGGGCATACATATCCGTCCACTCGAAGTTCTCACCACCAGCGGCAGCCTCCAGGTTAGAAGCGGTATCCTTGATGGCACCTCCCTCTAACAGCTTAAACCACATCTTAGCGTGCTCCTTCTCATTGGCGGCGGTCTCCTCGAAGATAGCGGCAATCTGTACAAAACCGTCCTTCTTTGCCTTTGATGCCCAATAAGAATACTTGTTACGAGCCATTGACTCACCAGCAAAAGCCTCTTGCAGATTTTTCTCTGTCTTTGTTCCTTTCAGTTCTTTCATAATCGTATTTGTTTAGTGTTACGTAATAATTCTATGTTTGTATCTTTGCAAAGGTAAGAGATTAAATTCAATTCTCCAAATATTTATAGTAATTTTTCTTTTCCTCTCCCTCAACAGGGGGAGGTTAGGAGAGGGGCTTCACTTTTTGAAGCCTTTAAGTTACTCTCGCTTGAAAGATAAACAAAAAAGTTTCTCTTTTATTTTGTATTTTACTCGCTTCTTTGTATCTTTGCAATGCATTGCGTCCATAAGGATGCATTGCTAGACATCGTGGGTATATTGAATATTCGTATTCAATTCTGATGGTTCAACACTCAAAAATGTCCTACCAGCATTACAGCGAACCGAGGAATGTGAGTACGTCTATCTTGCATAGGCGTGCCACTTCCTTTCATTTCGCTGTAAAGGTTAAAATCTGTGGTAGGACGCTAATCCTGAGTGTTGAGATGATATGAGAAGGTGGTGCGCTTTTCTTATGCCCTCATGGCTACTAACTTAAAACATTGTTATAGTTTAGATTTCGTAAAGCGTCCTACCACTATGCAGAAGAATCTATCCGAGGGCAGTCATGCCTCTATGCCAGAATATGGCATACATGACATATTGGATAAAATCCGTTTAAAGTCAATCACTGAGAAAGAGAAGGGTACAGACTTTGAGCGTCTCATGAAGTTATGGTTTCTAACAGACCCACGCTATGCCAATCTTGAAAAGGTATGGCTGTGGGACGAGTTCCCTTGTCGTAAGGACTTTGGAGGCAAAGATCTTGGTATAGACCTTGTGGCTCGTACTGAGTATGGTGACTATTGGGCTATCCAATGCAAGTGCTATGCGGAAGACGCAACGATTTCCAAAGGCGCAGTCGATAGTTTTATTGCCAATGCCAGCAGAACGTTCTTGGATCCAGAGACATTCCAAACCAAAGAGTTTACCAACCTGCTTTGGGTACAGACTACCAGAAAGCGTTGGGGTGCCAATGCGGAGCAGGCAATTCAAGGATTAAGTAAAGACTTTAATCGAATATCCCTCTATGACCTTGAGATGTCGGCTGTCGATTGGGAGAAACTGAAGGCAGGCTTGTATGGCAATGATGCAAAATTGCCAGGCAAACAACCCCGTAAGCATCAGTTGATAGCGATGTCAAAGGCATACGATTATTTTGTAGAGCAAGGTCATGAGCGTGGAAAATTAATCATGGCATGTGGCACTGGTAAGACCTACACGGCTTTGAAAATCATGGAGCAAATGACAGAGAAGGATGCCTTTGTCGTCTTCCTTGTCCCCAGTATTGCTTTGTTGGGTCAGACACTTAACGCATGGATGGCTGACAAGACAGATGATTTACGTGCTGTCTGTGTCTGCTCTGATGCGAAAGCCTCTCGCAAGATGATTGATGCCGATGATGAGGATGCCAGCGTGGTTGACCTTGCCGTGCCTGCCACGACAAATACGAGGTCTATTGTCAGGCAACTCAAGAAATACGACGAGGAGAAGAAACGTATCGTCATCTTCTCAACATACCAGAGCATTGATGTTGTCAAGGAGGCGATTGATTCCTATGGTCGTGAGGTGGACTTGATTATTTGTGATGAGGCACATCGAACGACAGGTGTTATCCTGAAAGACAAGACAGAAAGCAATTTTACCAAGATTCATAACAATGACTTCATCAAGGCAAAGAAGCGTCTGTATATGACAGCCACCCCTCGATTATATAGTAATAATGTAAAAGTAAAGGCAAAAGAGAATGAGAACGTCAATGTGTTATGTTCTATGGACGCTGTGGAACTCTATGGGGAGGAGTTCCATCGTCTCACCTTCAATGATGCCGTCAGTCAAGGACTGTTAACTGATTATAAAGTCTTAGTCCTTACTGTTAGTGAGGAAGATATCCCACAAGAGATTCGTCAACGCATCAAAGATCAGTATAATTTCGCTTTGGAGAAGGACAAACTGACACAACTCCAGTTTGACGATGCCACCAAGTTGATAGGCTGTATCAATGGACTGTCCAAGCGTATCAAGGGAGACAATGGTGTTACCAAGCAACAGGATCCCATCATGATGAAACGTGCTGTTGCTTTCTGTCAGACCATCAATCCCACCAAGAGCAATCCTAATTTCTCCTCCAAGCAAATCGCCAACTATTTCAGTACTGTCTGTGAGGACTATAAAGACACCATGCTAAAAGACGAGCAGCAGGAGATTGTCAATGTGAAGGCAAAACACATCGACGGCTCTATGGATGCCAATACCCGAAATGAACTGATAGCATGGCTGAAGCAGGATGCTGACGACCCCAACGAATGCCGTGTGCTTTGCAATGTCCGTTGCTTGTCTGAGGGTGTTGATGTTCCAGCCCTTGATGCCGTCCTCTTCCTTTCCCCACGAAACAGCGAGGTAGAGGTGGTACAGTCTGTTGGTCGTGTGATGCGCTCTTTCAAGGGAAAGAACTACGGATATATCATTATCCCTGTCATTGTTCCCAGTGATGTCAAGCCGGAGGATGCCTTGAATGACAATGAGCGATTCAAAGTAGTATGGACTATCTTGAATGCACTTCGTTCTCATGATGAGAACTTCAATGCGCATGTCAACCAGATTAACCTCAACAAGACACGTCCGCCAAAGATTACCGTAGCACGTGTTCCTCGTGACAGTTATGCTATTGGCAATGGTGCCGCCGATGACGGCCCTATGCAGATAGAGGATGCTGAGGTCGCCCGACAGTTGGAATTACAGTTTGGCACACTGCAGGATGGCATCTATGCCCGATTGGTGGAGAAAGTGGGCGATAAGATGTATTGGGAGAACTGGGCAAAGTCTGTCGGACAGATTGCGCAGAAGTTTATCGAACGTATCACATTACTGATTCGTGAGAACGAGAATGCCCGTGTCTATTTCAATGATTTCATCAGTGGCTTGCATAAGAATATCAATGATAGCATCGATGAGGGACAGGCGATAGAGATGCTTGCCCAGCACATGATAACCCGCCCCGTCTTCGATGCTCTCTTCAAGGAATACCAATTTGTCAACAACAACGCCGTCAGTCGTTCTATGCAGGATATGATTGAGGTCTTGGAGTCAGAGGGTATGGAGATGGACACGGCTGTGCTGGATAAGTTCTACCAATCAGTCAGGAACAATGTGAGCAACATCGACAACCTTGAAGGCAAGCAGACCATCATCAAGAATCTCTATGAGAAGTTCTTTAAGGGAGCCTTCCCTTTGACAGTCGAGAAATTAGGAATTGTCTATACGCCAGTAGAATGTGTGGACTTTATCATCCATTCAGTAGAGGACATCCTGCAAGAGGAGTTCCATACCTCGCTGACCAATGAGAATGTGCATATCCTTGACCCGTTTACAGGAACAGGCACCTTTATTACTCGTTTGCTGCAAAGTGGCTTGATAAAGAAGGAGGATATGCTGCGCAAGTATAAAGAGGAAATCCATTGCAATGAGATCGTCCTTCTTGCCTATTATATTGCTGATGTGAATATCGAATCGGTATATCACGATATTATGCATCCCGAGCACTATGAGACTTATGATGGCATCTGTTTGACAGACACTTTCCAACTCAATGAGCACGGGGATAACGATATCTTCTCGAAACTATTCCCTGAGAACTCAGAAAGATTGAAAAAGCAGAAAGATGCTCCTGTCAGGGTGATTATTGGTAATCCTCCATATTCAGTAGGGCAAAAGAGTGCTAATGATAATGCACAGAATTTAAGTTATCCCCACTTGGATAATAGGATAGCAACAACATATGTAGCAGAAACGAATGCAACTAATAAAAACTCTTTATATGACAGTTATATAAAAGCCTTCCGTTGGGCAAGTGATAGAATAAACCAATTAAAAGATGGTGGTATTGTCGCCTTTATCAGTAATGGTGCGTGGATTGATGGTAATGCACAGGATGGTATGCGAAAATGTCTGCAAGACGAATTTACATCTATCTATGTATTTAATCTTCGTGGTAATGCAAGAACTTCTGGTGAACAACGACGAAAAGAAAGTGGAAACGTTTTTGGTGAGGGGTCACGTACACCTATCGCAATAACGTTATTAGTGAAGAATCCAGCAAAGAAACAAGATAAAGCCAAAATATATTATCACGACATTGGAGACTATCTAACACGTGAACAGAAATTGAAAATCATTAAGAATTTCCGTTCTATTCGTAATATAGAATGGAAGGATATCCAGCCAAATGAAAAGAATGATTGGATAAATCTTCGTGATGGGCTGTTTGATACATTAATTCCACTCAGTGATAAGAATGGAAATAATTCTTTTTTCTACCCTTGTTCTACGAATGGGTTAAAGACAGGGCGGGATTCTTGGAATTATAATTTCTCTCAAATAAAATTGGAAAATAATCAAATACGAGTTGTTAATTATTATGATTATGTGAGAAAACTTATCTGTGCTGGCGAACAGAATGATGTTATTATCAATTTAAAAGAGATTAGTTGGGATGAAGGTTTAATAAATAGTTGTAAAAAGAATTTGGAAATAAACTATGATAAAAATAATATAATCGAAGGTATTTATCGTCCTTTCTGCAAGCAGAAATTATATTATCACAAACCTCTTTTACAAAGGACTTACCAAATGCCAAAGAGCTTTCCTTTATTTGCAACTTTAAATTATCTAATTTGTGTACCGGGTATCGGGAATACTAAAGATTTTGAACCATTAATAGCGAATATAATACCAGATTTAGGGTTTAATGCTGGAAGTCAATGCTTCCCCCTCTACTGGTACGAAGAAAACAAGAACAAGCAGAAGTCATTATTTGATGACGGCTCTGACGAAGACTATATCCGTAGGGACGGTATCACAGACTGGATACTAAAAGAGGTACGTACACGTTATAAAGTAAAGAGTATTACCAAAGAAATGATATTCTATTATGTCTATGGCTTGCTGCACTCAAAGGAATATCGGGAGCGGTTTGCCGCTGACTTGAAGAAGTCTCTGCCTCGCATTCCAATCGTCGATGATGTCAATATGTTTATGGACTTCTATATGTATGGAAAGAAACTCGCTGACCTGCATTTGAACTATGAGGATGTGGCACCATACCCTGATGTCGTAGTGAAAGGGGACAGAAAGGTGAAGATGGAGACTCGTCGTGACCCCGCCACTGGTGGCTTCATAGAAGACACCACGAATCCGGATGACTATGACTACTTCCGTGTATGGGACAAGATGCGTTTCAAGTCGAAGGACGACAAGAGTACCATCATTTATAATGGCAATATCACGATAGAAAACATTCCTGCTAAAGCCTACGAATACATCGTGAATGGAAAGTCTGCTATAGAATGGATTGTGGAACGCTATGCCGTCACGCAAGATAAGAAATCCCTTATTAAGAACGATGCCAATGATTGGGGCAAGGAGCATCACAAACCTCGCTATATCCTTGACCTCCTGCTCTCAGTGATTAATGTATCAGTACAGACTGTAGACATCGTGAATAAACTGCCGAAACTGAAGTTTGATTAAAGTACACATGTTTTATGGTTAGAATGCAACAATATTATATACAAGATAACAGACCAGCAAGTAGTTCTGCTAAGGATTTATTTGAGTTCTGCGTCAAGAAGGTGATTGATGGAAATAGATTTTCACAATCTATGATGCATAACCAGTGGGCTGCCATCCTCTTTGGCTATGAGAAAAGTAGCACGGCAAGAATCGACCTGATGAGTAAAGTTAAAAGAGAATATTCCACATACTTCACTCATATGAATAAGTATTCATTCGATGAAGAAAAAATTAAACGAGATTTCCCTAACTTATTTGGGATAGAAGATGATGAAGAAGAGGGTGAGTATACGACTGATAGTTTGATAAGAGATGCCATAAAGGCTGTTAAAAAGGAGATCATAGAACAACACGACCCCAAGAATTTGGAATCATTCAAAGGTAGCGACTTGGCTCTTGTACGTCAACAAGGGAAGTCCTACATCTATCAAGTCAGACTCACGATGAATGACGGACAGGAACCCAACATACATGAGAGTAATCCTTTCATCTTGAAAGTATATGACAAGGAAATAACCTGTGAAGCAGTTGACTTTGATTTTATTACAGGTGTTCTTTTCTTCACAACGAACAGATATGTCAATCCTGCATCTTATTGTAAGGTGTTGTTAGATTCTACTTTTATATTGGATGGTCTAAAACAGAGGCTTGAAGATTTAAAGGAAGTTGGCATAGATGAAGAACTGCCATTTGCCAAATTCTTCTTCGAAGAGACGGAAATTATCAACGAAGTACCTCATAAACCTGTTCCACTCAGTTATTATGAGAGACATTGACAGGTCGCAGAAGAAAGCCTTCCTCTCCGCTATTGATCATGATTTTACGCTCATTTGGGGGCCTCCAGGAACAGGCAAATCATTTACATTGGCATCCATCATATATGCATTTTATCAGTTGGGAGAGGATAGGACAGTCGTGTGCTGTCTGTCGAACGTAGCCGTTGACCAATTGCTTTGCAAACTTTTGGATATCATCGATGATGAGGGGCTGAGAATAAAACCCGGAAACATCTATCGTGCTGGTAGGTCAATGGACAGTCGTGTAATTGCCACAGACTATTTGTTTCCTAACGACGAAAAGACGCAGTCATTAAGAAAAAGGATAAAACAGAATCAAGAAAGTATTCGTAGTCTGAAAGAGAGAAAGTTGGAGAAGTCAGAAGAATCAATAGTCCTGAAGGCTGCTAACAAGGAACTTAGAGAAGAACTGAAGGAACACACCGAATTCTTGGTCAATAGTTCAAGGCTGGTATTCTCAACAATATCTAACTTCGAATTAAGTACAAATCTATATGAAAACAGATTTGATAACCTAATCGTTGATGAAGCAAGTATGATGGCGATGCCAAGTCTGTTGGCATTAGGTCATAATATTTCAAAGAGGCTCATCCTTGTTGGCGATTTTCAGCAACTTTCACCTATATCAATAGTAAAAGACGACATGTTGACAGAAAGCGTCTTTGAAATGTCTGGTGTAAATATTAGAAACACTGGTCATCCTGCATTATATCAGTTACTCAGCCAAAGACGTTCAAATGATAAGATTGTCGACTTGATTAATAAGACATTTTATCTTGGAAAACTGATTCCTGCTGCAAAGCCAAACGAAGATATTATAAAATCAGAGCCATTCTCTGGTAGAATCATAGCATTGGAAAAGGTTACAGATGGTGCTGTAAAATATACCAAGGGAGGTACTAGGCAAAATAGGGCTTTCGCAGAGAGAGTTATGAGACTGTTGGACAAATTCAGTGATGATGATCATGACTTCACGATAGGTGTCATTACTCCATATAAAGGTCAGGTCTCCCTTCTTTGGCATTTGATGTATGAACGTAAGTACGATGAAGATTATATCAAACGTATAAAGATAGGAACAGTTCATACTTTCCAAGGTTCCGAATGTGATGTAATCATCTTTGATATGGTAGACTGTTATCAGCAAGAAAATGGGAAACCTAATAAAATAGGTAGACTTTATTCAGGTGAAAATGGAGAAAGATTATTGAATGTTGCAGTAAGCAGAGCAAGACATAAACTAATTATAGTTTGTGATCCTGAATATATAAAGAATATACCAGGTAATACAATGACTCCAAACTCACACTCACTATTTAATAAACTGAGTAAGTACTCCAATTAAAAGTAAATAATCCTGCTATCCCTGCTACAAGGGGGCTGAAATGCCGATAAATAAAGGGCGGAGCCTGTAGCACGATTGGAATTTATCCTGCTACAATGGTGCTACAACCCTGCTATAGGAAGGGAAGCCCCTACATCCTCCTTTCGGAGGTATTTCAGTCGATATCTTTACATAAAAGTTAATTATCTGCATGTTTTTTTTGTAAATTTGCAGCCACATTATTTTAATACGGATCAGAACATGGCAGACAACAAAGGCGAAATAATCATGTACCAGCCAGACGAGACCATCCGACTTGAAGTGCGTATGGGCGAGGAAACAGTATGGCTAACGCAGCAGCAAATGGCAGAACTGTTTGACAAAGACAGAACTGTCATAGGCCGTCATGTCCGCAATATCTACAAGGAGGAGGAACTGGAGCAGAATATCACATGTGCAAAATTTGCACATATGGGTTCCGATGGTGATCAGGAGTATGACTTTTCCTGATTTCACTAGACACTTTTTCTCTTCATTAGCTGAAACAGTAGACAGTTGTTTTGTAGTCGTACTGATTCGATAGACACAAGCGAAAAAGCCGGGAGAAAAGCGGGTTCTGGCGATTCACGCATCAAGGGAATCAAAAAGGATGGCATCTGTGATTGACAGGTGCCATCCTTTGCGGTTGTAAGTGCCGTTGTATTCGATGTGAAGTGCCATTGTAATCAGTTGTTGGAAGTATCCTAATCGGTTGTCGACTCCAGTCGACAGCCCTGCTGACTCCAGTCGACAAGGTTGCTGACTCTAAGTCGACAAATCTGCCGACTCTAAGTCAGCAGGTGTCTTCGACGAGTTCTGCCGTCTTATCAGATATTGAGACTAATTTAGTAAATCTGCAATCAACTTTGTGA
>CALFUF010000056.1 GCA_937916405.1 uncultured Prevotella sp. | reverse complement strand
AACTGATTCAGAAGGTGGGTAATGGGAAGAATCCCTACCGTATCGCTGACGGCAGCGGTCTCTCCTTGTATAATTATGTCACTCCAGAGTTAGAGATGCGCCTGCTGCGTTACGCCTATCGCAACACCAATATCTACAACCACCTGTTGCCCTCACTGCCTATCGCAGGACGTGACGGAACACTGAAGACCCGTATGAAGGGAACCTTTGCCGAGGAGAATGTGAAGGCGAAGACGGGTACGGTGACGGGTGTATCGGCTCTTGCCGGCTATTGCATGTCGGCAAACGGCCATCAACTCTGTTTCTCGATGATTAACCAAGGCATTATGAAGTCTGACCCTGGACGCAATTTCCAGAATAAGGTATGTAATGCGCTATGTACTCCATAACATAAGATGATGAATGCGATCAAGATATATGTTGAGCAGTTGCTCGCAACAATGGGGCTGGGAGCGGACTATATCCCAGTAGTGCGCCATATCGTGCTGGTGATGATTACCATTCTGTTGGCGTGGTTTGTAGGATGGCTGTTTAAGTTGCTGATTCCATGGGTCAATAAGTTGACACGTAAGACGGCGGCAAAATGGGATGATGTCGTCTTCAACGACAAGGTGCTGCGCTCAGCATGCCAGATCGTACCTGCCATCGTCGTATGGCTGGTACTACCCTCCGTGTTCTTCGAGTATCCTACTGCCCATGAGGTACTGGCACGTCTGACCGCAATCTATATCACCGTCATGAGTGTGCGTACCGTTATCGTGATGATTGACTCGCTGAAACTTCTCGACGGGAAGCGGCGTACGGCAAAACAACAGTATCTCTACACACTTTGTGGGGTGCTGAAAATCATCATGTATTTCGTGGCAACTATTATCGTGATTGCCATTATCGTTAACAAAGATCCCTCTACATTGCTTGCTGGACTGGGTGCTGCCTCTGCCATCCTCATGCTTGCCTTTCAGGATACTATCAAAGGACTGGTGGCAGGTATCCGCCTCACCTCTAATGATATGGTACGAGTAGGCGACCGTATTACAGTACCCTCTGCTGGTGCTGACGGTACGGTGGAGGAAATCACCCTAACTACTGTCAAGGTGCGGAACTTCGATAATACCATCATTACGGTCACTCCTCAGACTTTGGTCGACGGCTCGTTCCAGAACTGGAAAGGAATGGCAGAGAATGCGGGACGCAGGAGCCTTGTTACTTTTAACCTGCTGCCCCAAAGTGGTAGCAAAAACAAATTGGAGTCCTATGGTTACTGCTCTGCCCGGCATCTGTTGGGGCATGATGGCCGTTTTAGCCATTCTTGCCGTACTATACATCATCCTAAAATATGTCTATCGTCCGATTATCGTCAATCGGCACGAAATCGAAATGAAAAAGATGCTGCTGGAGAATGAAGAGAAGGTAATCGTCAAAAACCAGGATATCAAAGATAAAGAGTTAGATCGGAAGATTCGTGAGTACAATGAATTGACCAAACTCATCAACAACGATGACTTAGAGCGGAAGATTCGTGAGTACAATGAATTGACCATTCACCAGAAACTCTTGGAGAAGGCAACTGGAATTGACAAAGATATTGATGACCTCAAGAAGGCGTTGGAGGAGATGAAGAAGCAATACGAAACCCTGGATGGTCAAATAGAGAAGATTATTATAAAGAAGAAGTCGGATGGCAATGCATAGACTAATAATTAAACTCAAACAGCACACCCCCTTGATCCATTTCCAACATGATCAGGAGGGTGCCACACTTCGTGCTTCGGAAGTCAAGCCGAAGTTGGATAGGTTTATCTTGACTGAATTAGGGAAATCGAATCTGGACCTCATCTCTAATGATGACTATGAAGAAGTGATATCTCGATGCGAGAGAACTATTCCGAACTTTATTTTTGATGAGAATGACGAAACGTTATGG
>CALFUF010000055.1 GCA_937916405.1 uncultured Prevotella sp. | reverse complement strand
CCAAAGTGCCTAAAATAGGGCATTTCATAAGTGCGCTCTAAGCGCCTAACCCAATAATTTAGTTTGGATATATAAAATCGGATGCACCTTTGCGATGCATCCGATGAAAGAGATATGTGATTCCAGATTACTCAGCGAGTGGGTCGAAGGTACCAGGAGCACCTCCCTTGTTGTAGTCACCCCAACCGATAGTCTGCTCCAACTGCTTGTTCTGGTTCTGTACACCACTGTTGAAGCCCAACAGATAATACTGAGGCTGGAACTTAATATACAGGTCGTTGTGCTGAGAGTCACGTCCGTCACCCTTCTGCTCCTTAACAGCAAGATTCTCTTGATACCAAGTCTTCAAAGCCTCCAGATCTGTGCTAAGTGTCTCACTGTTCAGATTCACACCATCAGGACGTGTACCCCCACCATTCAGCAGAGGATCACCATCCCACTGAGTAGTACCTACACCATACTTATCAGCCACACGATACTGGATTTTCTCACGACGCTGACCATTCAGCGGCATGAATCCCAGCCATGTGCAGGTGTTACCATCCCAGCCAGTGAGAGCCCAAGAACTCTTCAGGTTAGCCTGACCAGCACCACCATCAAAGAGCATCCAGCGACGCATGTCGTCGAATCGCTTGCCCTCGTAAGCGAACTCAATCTGACGCTCATACAGGATAGCACTCATACAAGCGGCTTGCTCATCACCAACAAAGTCGGCTGTTGTTCTGTCAGGAACACCAGCACGCTGGCGAACCTGGTTCATATAACCCAGTGCAGCACTAACATCACCAGCACCACAAGCAGCCTCCGCAAGGTTCAGCAGAACCTCAGCATAGCGGAGCTCGATAAGAGGAGCGGCAGAGTAGAACGGACCAGCACCAGATTTCCATCCTGAAGGATTGTAAGTGTAGAGGGCAGAACCGTTCAAATCCAAGTCGTCACTCTTCTTACGAACGAGCACACTGTTGCTATAGGTACCAGAAGAAGACTCCATACCCAAATTGTCGGCACCATAAGAGTTTCCACTCTCTACATTGCCTTGGTCATCAGCTGAGGTGTACCATACATAACCCCAATACGTGTAGTTCTGACCGTCGTTGGGGTTGTGAACGTTATGTATAGAAGCATCACCATTATATGCCCAACGGAAACCTGGGAAGGTGAAGGTACGATAGAAACGTGGGTCACGATTCATGAACGGATAGTCGGTATCCAGAACCTGATCAGAAGCCTTCAACTTGGTATAGTTGTTAGCGGCAGCAGGAATCTTGCCATCACTCATTGGGAAGAGGTTTAGCATCATACGAGAGGGAACCTGTCCATTACCACCTGTGTTGTCAGGACGAATCATACGCTCCCAAGTATTATTCTTAGCAGCATCATCAATACCTGTCAGGATAACAGTTGTGTTATAAAGGGTAAAGAAGACAGCCTCACGATTTGCCGTCTTTCCTGTCTGTGTGAAGACACTGGCAAAGTCACTACCATTCACATTGTTGCCAGAAGTGTAAAGACCATAACCACATGCGTTGATTGTTGACAGGTCTTCCTTCATAGCATTGTATGCGGCAGTCCAACGAGACTTGTCATTAGCACGGTTGAAGATAGGACTAGCCCACAACAGCAGTACACGTCCCTTCAGAGCCAATGCAGTACCAGAGGTGATACGTCCATAGTTAGAACCGTCTTTCCAACCACCATCTGCTGTCTCACCTTCCAGTAGATCAGCGGAATTCTGTAAGTCTTCCAGAATAAAGTTGATGGTCTCCTTAGTGGTAGAACGTGGTGTGTAGTTACCCTCTTCTGGATCCAAAACTTCTTTTACCAAGGGCACGCCACCATACCATTTAACGAGGTTGTAGTAGCACCATGCACGGAAGAAGTAAGCCTGTCCTAACAGCGTGTTCTTCTGGGCTTCTGTCAGAGAACTCGTCTCCACACCACGAATGAAGTCATTGATGTTACGGATACGTCCGTAAACGGCTTCCTGGATATTGTTGGATGTTCCCATGAAGTAGTCGGGAACAGAAACTGAGGTTGAATTGTCTGACGACAGATCCGCAACAGGATCGATAAACGAGATTGCACTTGTACTAGTGTTATTCATACCACCGAAATACTCCTCAGTAGATCTGCTTGCGACATCGGCAAGTCCGCATGAAGGATACTTCCAAGACATTTCCGCTGTTGTAGGCAGACACCAGCCATACAGGTCGTTCAGACGACCATTCGCTCCATCGTAGTCATTGTATACCTCAGCACCTACCTGGTCGTAGTTCTTCTTGTCCTGCAGGAACTGGTCGCTGCAAGATGAGAATGCTAACATAGATGCAAGGCCAAAACTGAAATATTTTATTGCTTTCATAATTTCTTACCTTAATATTAAACATTAGAAACTCAAGTTGACACCAATCGTCCACTTGCGCAGGTTAGGATACTTGCCATAAGATCCAGCCATCGGGTTCATGAAACTGTCGGGATATGGGTTGTAGAAGTTAATCAAGTTCTGACCTGTGATGTTCACACGGATATTCTTGATACCAACAGCCTTGTACAACTTGTTAGGAATCGTATAGGCAAGTGTCAGACGGCTCAGCCGTACGGTAGCAGCACTTACACGCCAGAAACTGGAGGCGTTGCTGTTGATGCTGTAAGCGAGGTTAGGATAGTGTGCTTCACGATTCTGCTTCATAATCAAGTTGCCACTTCCATCATAGATGTCTTGATATACGTACATGTTATCTGGATTCCAGAAAGAAGGCATGTTGTAGAACTCGATGTTCGAACCAGATGCTACACCACGTGCCTCAGCAGGAATCAAGGTGTAACCACCCCAGTTTGCACCCATTTGGGCAGTGAGAGAGATACCCTTCCACTCAGCATTCATATTGATGGTAAAGCCATAAGGGTTAGAACGGTTAGACAGACATACCTGGTCGTTGTCGGCATCTACAACACCGTCAGGACCAGCGTACGTCTTGGTCTCCTGATTGTAAGCACCACGAACATCCTTGTAAATCAACATACCTGGACGAACCTGATCCTTAGTCATACCCATATAAGAGGTGATGTTGTACTTAGCGAAGTACTCCTCAATGTCCTGGAAGGAACGGAACATACCGATGCACTGCATACCCCAGGTACCGATGTCTGTACGTCCACCATAAACAATCTGACGATAGATGTAGTCGTCCTCGAAGTCCATAACCAGCACCTCGTTGTCGTGGTAACCAGTATTCAGTCCAATCTTATACTTGAAGTCCTTACCAATCTTATCACGCCAGTTGATACCGATTTCCCAACCCCAGCTGTTCATCTCACCAAGGTTTGTGGAAGCGGACTGTGTACCAATGGTAGAAGGAACGTTCTGACCAAGGTTCAGCAACATCTCACGGTTACGCTCCTTATAGTAGTCAATGTTAATGGCAAGACGACGGTTAAGTACCTGAAGGTCGAAACCGATGTTTGTCTTGTAAGACTTATCCCAGTGTACGTCACGATTGACGGCAGAGGTGTTCTTGTTGATAGAGATACGAGTGTTCTTACTTGGGTCGATGTTTGTTCCCTCACCAAATACGATACTCTTATTCTTATCAAGGGTGTAGATCTGCAGCCACTGCCAAGGAGTCAGGTTATCACGACCAGTGATACCCCAGCTGGCACGAATCTTTAGGAAGTCAACCCATTTGAGCCATTTAGCTTTCTGGAACCAAGGCTCCTCACTGATTACCCAACCTGCGGAGATAGCAGGGAAAGTTCCCCAGTAGTTCTCGGGAGCGAACTTGGTAGAGGCATCAGAACGAAGTAAGAACTCAAACAAATATTTGTCAGCATAAGAGTAGTTAATACGTCCGATATATGACAGCGTTCCACTCTCTGCACGGTTGAACTGCAAAGACTGGTCACCCTTGGTAGAGTTAGACTGGTAAGTAGAGAAACTATATGGCTCATTAGCCTGGCTGAGGTTGTACTCACTCTCTGTTTCCGACTTCTCTATAGAGAACAATGCTCCAACAGTGTGCTTTCCAAAAGTGCGGTTGTAGTTAAAGGTAAGGTTCATCTGGTAGTTGTCCGTACGAACCATTTGACGACTGCTGTAGTTACCATTGGCATATTCTATACCATTGAAGTTAGAGTAGTCTAAGTAGTCGAATGTAGCATCATCACCACTGGTTGGTGTATACAGGTGCTGACCTGAGCCATAGCGACGCTGCATGGTGTAGAGCGTATAGGCAGTACCAAACTCGTTGGTCTTATCAGTATTGATACTCTTAGAGTAAGAGAACTTCACCTTTAATCCTTTCAGGATTTTGCTCCATCCGAAGTCATAGTTAATACTACCGCTGATATTGATGGTAGAAGTCATGCTCTTTGAGAAGTCACCATTGTCCTGTAAGGTACGGAAATGGTAGTTCTGGTTCTGTACGCGGGCACCATTAGAGGGACCGTAACTTGGAATAGCATAATCACCTACATACTCAGGAATATAGCGTGGACGAGTCAGCATCAGGTTGTAGTCCTTCTCTGAGTTTGTACCACCCACCTTCAAAAGCGGCTTCTCCTTGTTACCATAATCACCACTGACAGTCAAATTAGCACCTAACCAGTCACTGATCTTCACGTCAACACCAGCACGGTAGTTCCATCGGTTGTAGTCAAGTTTACCAAGGTTACCATCCTGTGAGAAGTAACTGACACCTGCAAAGTAGTTCACCTTTTCAGTAGCACCACTGACATTGACGGCGTGACGCTGTGTGAAACCAGTCTTCCAGTAGTTGTCCAGTAAGTCGTAGTTCAAATTCTTCATTGCAGCTAACTCGTCAGCTTGGAATAATGCTGTGGTACGGTTCAGGCTGGTGTTTGTGGGGTCAGCGGCAATCACTGCGTTATAGAGACGTCCGTAATCATAAGCACTCAGCATCTTGGCACGGGCAACCTCATCAGTAAAACCGAAAGTTCCGCTATAGGAGATACTTGGAGCACCCATCTTACCTTTCTTCGTCGTTACGAGGATAACACCATTGGCTGCACGAGAACCGTAAACAGCAGCTGATGCGTCTTTCAATACTGAGATACTTTCTACCTCAGAAGGATCGAGGTTGTTGAATGCCTCTTCACCCAAGTTGTGATAAGTGCTTCCTACCTTTACGTCGTTAGGATAGATATAACCATCGATAACGTACAGAGGAGACTGGGCACTAGAGCCGATATCACCCAATGAGTTGACGTCACGGATACGCATGGTAGCGTTCTCACCAGGACGAGCATCACCACCCGTTACGGACAGACCGTTTACCAAACCACTCAGAGAACTGGCAAGTCCTCCGTTAGCAAGATCCTGTACATCGTTCATATCAACAGTAGCGATAGAACCAGTCAGGTGGGCCTTCTTTTGAGTACCATAACCAACGACAACGACTTCCTCCAGTGTCTGCTTGTCCTCTTCCAGTTTTATGGTACCACCAGGGGCGACTGTCTTTGTCAGGTAACCAATATAGGAAATAGTTACTTTACCACCTTTAGGAACATCAATTTTATAATTACCATCAAAGTCAGTGATAGTGGCCGTCTTTGTTCCTGCCACAGTGACTGTTGCACCGATAACAGGCTCGCCTGCCTCGTCAAGCACGGTACCTGTCACCGTTTGATTCTGTGCCAGAGCCGATGCAGAGAATGTCAGCATCAAACTAAGACATATGGTTTTGAAATATCTTTTCATAGTTTTCATTCTTTTTTGTTTAACCTTTCATCTGAGATTAGGGCAGCCAGCGTGGGTCACCAGTCTGACGAGCCACCTGTGTAGCACCACTAATCGTGAAGTCGCCAATAGCAGGATTAGCAAACTGTGGATCTTCTTGGATCATCGTTCCAGAGGTGTCATAGGTAGGATTCTCAGCCTCCTGGAAAGTACCGTCAGCATTCATATAAGTGTTGTTAGCAAACTCCGCATGAAGCTGGTTTGTACGACCGTGCAGGAAACGACGGGCAACGCCTGTTGGAGAGCAGTCGAAGAAGATACAATTCTTCATAATCCAATAAGAATAATTCTTTGATTGCATACCATTGTAGTTACCCCATTGTCCACCATTCCATGTGACATGATAGAATGTACAATTCAGATAGTTAACGCTATTGGTAGCAGCTTGATACTCAGGCGTATCTTTCACATACAAATTCGGACCAGTAGCCATACCTGCTTGATAGAAGTACTTATAGTCACCAGCTACATCATCTGGCTCATAGAATGTAGAGTTGCTTACAGTCAGGTCGTTGATGTGACCAGCCTTGTTGGTCCAGAACACACCACCACCCAGAGATGTTTCTGGAGTCATGTGTACAACACAATTGTCCACCAAGAATGTCATACATGCAGTCTTTGCTTGATTATCATAGAAAAGGTAACTCTTCAAATCTACGAAATTACAGCTTACGATGGTAATTGGATCCGTAATGATAGGACCTGTCCATGCGTAAACATCAGGATCTATATCAGAAGCGGCAGTTACTGTCGTGCTCTTACTAAATTCGAAGACTCCTTTTGCACCTACACGGGCAGCACAGTCGAAATCCAGATATTTAGCATTGAAACCAGCAGTAAAGTTGATAGCAGCATCAGCAGATGTCAATGTGATAGTAGGATGGTTGTCCTTGCTGTTAGAACGCAACGTTACAGCCTGTCCGTCAAAGTCAATCAGTCCACTGATAGTATAATCTGCACCACCTTCAAGGTCGAAATTCAGATTCTCTCCAATTTTGTCTGTGGGGAGATTGGTAGCAAACCAAGTGGTCAAGTCGCAGCCTGCAGGGATGGTCATGAAAGTAGGAGTAAACGTAGAGAAAGCATACTCCAAAGTCTCTGATGCATCAGTATTGTTTTTGCTCTTGTTGCCTAACGTTAGGAGAGTCATCTGGTAATTGACATCCTCCTCGCGTTTTGTGGTTACAGAGCAACCGTCAACAATAGAGTCGTTGATAAGTGGTTCATCAGGATTACTTACATCGATCAAGTTGATACGATAGCCACCAGCTCCCATAACCACTGGCCATGAAATAGTTTGCGACTTTCCGTCTGCACTAGGTGTGATAGTAATGTCATCAGCAGATAATGATGCTACCTGCGTGTTGCTTACACCGCCGTCAAACGACTCATCGTCGAAACCATCTTTAGCGCACGATGTGAAGATAAGGGCGCCAGCTCCGACAAGAACTAATGCACAAATCTTACTGTACGTAAATAAATGATTCTGTTTCATAAATTAAGTTTTAAGTTATACATGTATAAATATTAGTAGCTATATAGACTATTTATTAAAAGACGTTGCATAATCTAAAAAGTAATCAATTCTATCCAAAATGTACTAAGATTCGGAACACTTTCCCTGGATTTGCCGCCCATTGCTCCATAGCGGCAGTGGCTCCCTCGGGGATAACCTCGTTACTAATCAGACGGTCGACTGGACAGGTGCCACGCTCCAAGTAATGGATAACGGCACGGA
>CALFUF010000054.1 GCA_937916405.1 uncultured Prevotella sp. | reverse complement strand
CTTAAAATCCCTTGGCCAGTAATGGCTGTGCGGGTTCGAGTCCCGCTCGCGGCACGTAAAGAATTGGTTCTTAGAGCCAGTTCTTTATTTTTTCCAACGCTTGGAGTGTGGCATCATGATCCGCAAATGCCGTCAAGCGCACATACCCCTCACCACTCGGACCAAAGCCCACACCAGGTGTACAAACCACCTGTGCCCCATACAGCATCTGCTCGAAGAACTTCCACGACGGGGTGTTATTAGGAGTTCTCACCCACAGATAAGGGGCATGCTCACCACCATACACCTCCAGTCCCATCTTCGTCAACGACTCCTTCATCTCTCGAGCGTTACGCATATAGTAGTCGATGGTCGCACGTACCTGTGCCTTTCCATCAGGACTGTAGATCGCCTCTGCGGCTCGTTGTGAGAGATAACTGGTACCATTGAACTTTGTTGACTGCCGGCGGTTCCAGAGGGGGTTCAGGGCGATACGCTCACCCGTCAGTGTCGAGGCTGTCACGTCCTTCGGAACGATGGTATACCCACAGCGCACACCCGTGAATCCCGCCGTCTTGGAGTATGAGTGGAACTCTATCGCGCATTTTCTCGCCCCTCGTATCTCGTAGATGGAGTGGGGTATCTCGTCACTCTGGATATACGCCTCATAGGCAGCATCATAGAAGATCAGGGCATCGTTCCTTAACGCATAGCTCACCCATTTTTTCAGCTCCTCCTTCCTGATTACCGTCCCTGTCGGGTTGTTAGGATAACACAGATAGATGATGTCCACCCGTCGGTCGGGAATCTGTGGAATAAAACCGTTCTCCCTCGTACATGGCATATAATAGACGTTCGACCACCGTCCCTGTTCCAGGATGCCTGCCCTGCCGATCATCACGTTAGAGTCGATATACACAGGGTAGATAGGGTCGCCCACTGCTATGGTATTGTCCCACCGTACCAGTTCCTGGATATTCCCAGTGTCACTCTTCGCCCCGTCATTGATGAATATCTCATCGAGTCCCAGATGAATACCTCTCGGCAGGAAGTCGTTTGCTAATATCGCCTTCCGCAGGAAGTCATATCCCTGTTCAGGACCATACCCATGGAATCCATCCTTCGTCGCCATCTCGTCAGCGGCGCTGTGCAGAGCCTCCACCACGGCAGGGCACAGCGGTTGTGTCACGTCCCCGATACCTAATGATATCACGTCCGCCCTCGGGTGTGTCGTCTTAAACGTGTTCACCTTCTTGGCGATATCCGCAAACAAGTAGTTGTTCGGTAGTTTCAGAAAATGCTCGTTGATCAGTGCCATCTATTACTCGTTAAGGTTATCGTTATCATCAAGGTTATCGCCAAGGTCAACCACCCCAAGCAGTTCCCCAAACCTCGTCAACTTCACCAGTCGCTCATGTGGAAACTCCTCAGCTTTCTCCAGTGCCCACACAACGTGGTAAGGGATATGGGCAGCCCATGCGCCAGACTCCAGGGCAGGAGCGATATCACTGCGAAACGAGTTACCCACCATCAGCGTTTCCTCGGGAGCCACCCCCAGGTTCTCACACAACTGGCGGTATTCCGTCACCGTCTTGTTTGACACCGTCTCCATGTAGGAGAAATACTTTTCCAGTCCTGACCGTCTCAGCTTATCCTCCTGGTCCATTAGTTCCCCTTTGGTGAACACCACCAGTCGGAACTGGCGTTGTGCCGCCAACCGTTCAAGTGTCTCCTGCACCTCTGGTAATGGTGTCGTAGGGAATCGCAACAGCTCCTTCCCCATGTCGATCAGTCGCATCACGTCATCCCCACTGATCTCCCCGTGCGACAGACGGATAGCATTCTCGATGAGTGACAATGTGAATGCCTTCGTGCCATAGCCCGTCAATGGTAAGTTCTGGTGTTCCGTAGCAAAAAGTCCCTCGCTCACCTCCTTCTTTGTCGCCCAAGGAGCCAACAGCTTCGCACACCGTTCCTCCACCTCGTCGAACCACGACTGGCAGTCCCATAGCGTATCGTCAGCGTCAAATGCTATCACCCTTATCTTGTCCATACCTCTTACCTCTCACCACTCACCTCTTCAACTCAATCGAGTTGATAATGTTCTGCCACAACACATAACACCCAGCGCCGATCGAGGCAACAGGATTCAGGTACATATACGACACCCAGATGCTCAATGCCGTATTCTTCTGGAACAACCCCTGTCCGCTGTTGATCTCCTCTCCTAAGTGGCGACCCACCAGTCTGCCGATGCCAAACTGCACCCAGCAGAGCACGAAGGTACCTGCGGCGATTGATAGCAACAGCAACAGCGAAGCCTCACTATGCACGATATTCTTCACCGTGATACCCGTCGTGATAGACAGCGATATCGCCCAGCAGTAGAAACTCAGGTCAGGGACTGAGGCGATGCGTCGGCATAGCCCCTTCACGTAATGCTGCATCACCCAGCCTAACACCAGTGGCAACAGCAGCACATACGACACCTTCTCCAAGATTATCAGGAACGCCTCCATGAACGCCACGTCAGCCGTTGGCTCCAGCATCGGGAACACCAATGGTATCATCAGTGCCGAGGCGATCGACGACAGCAGCACGTATGATGACATCGTCGAGATGTTCCCCCCTAACTTCCCCACTACTACAGGAGATGCCGAGGCAGCAGGTCCTATGATACACGTCAGTAGCGACTCCCAGAACAACCTGGAACCCGCATCCTGCATCATCGTCACCCCAATCACAATGGCAACCAACACCAGCTGCGCCACCAGCACTCCTGCCTGCCATCGATGCGGACGCATCTGGTGGAAGTCCACCTTACAGAACGTCACGAAGAGGGTGAGGAACACGAATACAGGGAATAACACGTCAAACACAGGACCTAACTGATCACCTATCGTATCCAGAGCCGGTACGAAGTAGAACGTCAGATAGCACACCGTCCCCGTAGCAATCGCCACAGGCAGTGTCCAGTCTTTTAGAAACCGTATTATTCCCATATTCCCTAAATGATCTTTGCAGCGTTACGGTAAAGAGAGAGGATGATCCATACTTAGGATAAGGAAGGGAGTCTCCTATTTCTTCAGTTTTATCTTTCTCCAGTCGTTCTGCAAATCAGGTGAGCAGGTGACAACAGGTGTTTGTATCTTCCTGTTAATCACCACAGATTTCTGTTTCACATTCTCTATCACGTATTGGCTGAGCTCACCCAGTGTCACATTTCCCTTGGTACTCTGTAGCTTCTTCAGGAGATAATAGGTGAACAACCCATGACGCTGCTCCTTATAAGGATAGGCAGTCTCATCACCAGAGGCAGCGCTAAAGACCACCAAGTTACCCGTCGGGTTCTCCTGGCGTGCCCGTAAGGAGATACCACGAGCTGATGCCATCAGGGTACTGCCGTCACCAGTGGTACCGCTGAAACAAGCGTCAAGGAAGACGACAACGGACTGGGCACCTAAGGATGACAGCTCGTTATAGAGTTTCTTCAGCGGGTAGCATGCAGCTGTCTGTGAGCCGTCGGCATCGATAGGCAACAGGAAAGCGTCACGTGTCGACTCGTTAGGAATACCATGTCCCGCATAGTAGAAGATGATGCGGATGTCCTGGTATGCCTTAGCGATATTGGTGATATCCTGGATGGCACGGATCATCTTACCATAGGTGGCATTGGGGTACGTGAGGATATTCTCCTTCGGCAGTCCCAGAGTCTGCTCACAATACTGTGCGAAGATATTACCGTCGTTGCCTGCCATAGGTACTGTCGGCACCAAGGTATAGTCCTCGTTGGCGATGATAATGGCGAAAGTCTTGGTGTTGTTGCTCCTGATGGTCGGGATATTCACATCGACATCAGAGAGACCGACCACCACCTCTGTCTTGCTGACTTTGACTTTGTTACGGCTATCCTCGGAATTGTCCAGCATACCATAGTCGATAGGGGCGAAGTTGGCAGCCACCTCCGTTTGGTTATATGCCAGTACCTGCTGGTTGTTATACTCATAGAGCTTACCAGTAGGTGTGGAGAAGGTCAGACTTGCCAGTGCCAGTTTCTTGTCAGCGATGACGAATTTCTGGTTATAGACCTTGACGCTCGCCCAGTTCTCCGCAAACTGACGCGCCTCATTGTCCGTACGGGGCACTTTGAGTACGATATCCCCATAGGGTGACTCGATGAGGAACGACTGGTTCTCCGCATCGTAAGGCATGATTTTCATGTCAGCGATCGTCATGTTCTTGGCGAAGCGCTGCACATACTCATCCATCAGGATTTTCTGTAGTTCCTTTTGCTTCTCCTTTGCCGTTTCCTCATTCACACGCTCCCTGTATTCCTGAATGGTCTCATAGGGGTCTTTCTCTTTCCATTTGTTCATGCTCTTTTCGATGGACTGCTTGGCAAAGACATCGAAATAGGGGATTCCCTTGTAGACATCCTCGAACCTCTCCTCCCTTTTCTTCTTCTGGGCGACCAGTCCCTCCGCCTCTTTCAGGTAGGCGAGTACCCTGGTATGCTTGGAGGCGTCCGTCACGTCCATATACTCCTTCAGGTAGATGACAGCATTCTCGTAGTCCTCTTTGTTATAAGTACGCGCGGCGATGAAATACACTAGTTCAGGATAATAGTTGTCTTTCCGGAGGTTCTTGTCTGCCATCTCCGTCATCATCGCCAGATCGACAGCCTCTTTGGCGAAGACGACGGCGATGGAGTCTTTCCTCGCCTGTGAGTTGAAACCCGCACCAGCTTTCAGGAAGGGATAGAGCGATGCCAGGATGGTAGCCGACTTCTCGTAGTTCTCCACACCCTTTGGTGATGAGATCAGCACCTGTTTATAGGCACGGGCGCATTCCAGTGCCTTGATGTAGATATCCTCCTTGCTGATGGAGTCGACGCTCCGCATTTGGATGAACTCCCTATAGGTTTGGTCAGCCTCCCGTATGGACTGACCACTCACTGTTGTAGTACAGATTAGAAGAATCAGCACAACCCATAATGGCTTGTGCTGACAGATGAAATATTTGATACTCTTTTTCATTTTCTTAGAAAGCATCGATGAATGTGCAGTGTACGCTGATGCGACGGAACTTACTTCCCTCCTGCTCGGATACTTCGATGTGATACTCGTAGTCACGCTTCATTTTCTCAAATGTGGCAAGCTCTTTCTCTATATAGTAATTGACACCGATGGCTCTGGCAAAGGCGAGCTGGTCGTTCGTCGCGATACCGTCTTTCATGTTCAGGCTCACATTGGTCATCTCATTATTCTTATACACAGGCTCTCCGTCGTACTCCCCGTATTTGCCGTCATAGGCGAGGGCACGTGCGATGGGGGAGGCGTCAGCGGTACCTTTAATGGCAATCTTCACACGCTTACCCTCTGCGATATACTTCGCGAAGTCGTTCTCGAAGGCTGTTCTCATAATCTTCAGCATTGACATGGCAGCGCCAGACTCCTCTGTGTGGTAGTGTCCTGGCTTGAAGTCGTCACGTGCGGAGAACTCCTCCTCCACCTCATAGGTGAACTCCACGTCATAGTTGATGATGTTCTTACCATCAGCGTCTACGGCTGGTTCCGCATGCGTCTTCACAGAGATATGTGTCTTGTCGGAAATCGTCTGCTCTTGTTTTGCCAGACTGATGATGTCCTCCTTGATGCTCTCCAGTGCCAGCTCCTCCATGTTGGTGGCACGGATGACATCGATAGGCACGAAGTTAGCGTCTTCCGACATGAATGACAGTGACTTACGCTCCTTGTTATCGAAGATATAGGTCTTGCCGTTCTCTGGGTTATAGACCTCCGCATAGACAATCTCGAACTTATCGTCGGGGTTCAGTCCGTACTGGACATTACGGAACTCCAGACGGGCACCCTCTGAGAACGACTTGATCTCGTCCAGAGGCACCTCCAAGAAGATGTCAGGCATGGAGTTGAAGAGCAAGGTCAACATCTTGGTCTTGGTGTTATAGTCACCGACCGACCACTCACTGCTCTCCAGCAGTCCGTCAGCCATCCTCGTGGCGATCTCACGCTCATATCCCATCGCCATCTCCTTACGGGAGGCGTCATTGACACGGGCGTTGTATTCCTCCAAGGTCTCACCCGGCATCTGCTTCATCCACTGATCCAGCTTCTCGTTCAGCTCACTGCTCATCATCTTATTATAATAAGGAGTGAGTCCCTCCATCTGCTGATAGACAAGGGCATTGCTGGTATTGTAGATCATCATGTCCTTATCGCTATAGTAGTTGTAGACACCGCTGATGGCTGACGTGCCACCATCTGCATTGTCGATGAACTGACGCTCTGTGGGGTCCAGCAGGTTGATGATACTGATACGCTTGGGAGAAACCAGCACGTAGGCGTATTTTCCACTGTTGTTTGCCTGACATGCCAAGGCGCTGCCAAGGTCGTCAATGGTATTCTTCACCGTGAAGGTAGTGGTGTCATACACCGTCAGCTTACCATCAGCGGTAACCACCAGCATCTTGCTGTTGTTATCAGCGAAAGCGATACCGTTGACCTTCGCGTCCATCCTGATGGTCTGGCGAACGGTACCCCTCTCCACATTCCATATCTCCATCGTCTTCCCCTCGATCGCTACCAGGAAGTAGTTATTGTCACTGAACACCATCTTTTGTGGAGTGATGGAGGATATCAGGGTGCGCTCCACCTTCTTGCCTTGAGCGTCATAGAAGAGAATCTGTTTCCTGTTGGAGGCAACGACGAACTGGCGTGCGTTGGGAGTATAGGCGACAGCCGTCACATTCTGTCCTTTCAGCTTGATTGTCTGTTGGGGGAATATCTTGTCGGTAATCCTATAAGTCTTGGTGAACATATTCCCCTTCTTGGTCTTCTCCAGACTAGCCACCGTACTGAACGAGGGGTTGATCTTGATATCCTTGATGGTATCACCGTCGAACACCTCCATGCCACGGTTGTTGTAAGCCTTCTTACCATTATAATAAAGGACGGCAAACGAGGTATTATCATATCCCTCCGGGTACACTTTCTGCTTCAGCGTACGGACTTTCTTTTCTTTCTGAGTAGGGGTTTGCGCCTGCGACACATTCTCATTCTCCGCCATACACACATTTCCAGCAAGGAGAGCCAGAGTCATCAATAGAGTATGTTTTCCCATTTTGATAAAGTGTTAAAAGATTGTTATTATTATTTTCATTTACTCATTCATATCCTGCAAATTTATAGATTATTCATGAAATAGCAAAATTATTTCTAAGAAAATGATAAAATATCGAAAAAAAACCATACTTTTGCATCATGGTTTTGTAGAAACAATAGTATCAAATAATGAAAAGACTATATTTATTGCTTGTTTTGGCTATCTCCTTATCAGCTCATGCACAGGACGTTCGGACTGTGAATGCAGAATATACCTACGTCGTTCCAGAGAATGTGTCCATGGCTGACGCCAAAAAGAAAGCGCTGGACAATGCGAAGATCCGGGCTATCGCTGATGCCTATGGGACCGTGGTGTCACAGACCAACACGATGAGAATGGCAAATCGTGACGGACAGGAGTCTGTCGACTTCCTTTCCATCAGCGGCAGTGATGTGAAAGGTGAATGGATAGAGACGATCGGAGAACCTGAATACCACGTTGAGATCGACAATGGCAGTGGACAAATGGTAGTCCAAGTCAAGGTAAAAGGAAAAATACGGGAGTTGACCACCAAGTCGGTGGAGTTTCAGGCAAAGGTGCTTCGCAACGGCACAGACGACCGTTTCGAGTCAGACAAGTTCTCCAACGACGACAGTTTCTATGTGTCCTTTATCTCCCCCGTGTCAGGCTATCTTGCCATCTACCTGGTCGATGTGGGTAATGATGCCGTGTGCCTGCTGCCCTATCAGAAACAGCAAGACGGCATCTATACCGTCAAGGCAAACCAGCGTTATGTGTTCTTCAGTGCCCAGGACGCTACAGCCGTGGAAGAGCCGCTTGTCGACCTCTATTATATGACGGCGCTCTATCCTGTGGAGCAGAATCAGGTATATGTCATTTTCTCCCCCCATCCCTTTGTGAAGGCGACAGATAACGGAGGCAACGGACAGCTGCGCCAGTTGAAAGGAGATGACTTCCAGAAATGGCTTGCCAAATGCCGTAAGCGTGATGTCGACATGACGGTGAAGATGATTCCTATCTCCATCTGGAAATAATCCTCATTGCCATCAGGTATAGAAAACAGGTCACAGACCCATTCTTGTTACAATCATAAATATTCATTACGTGATGTTAGTAAATACATTTTGTGCCGCCGTCAATGGACTGGAAGTCAATACGGTGAAGGTTGAGATCAGTATGTCCCGAGGGGTACAGTTCCATCTCACAGGACTTGCCGATACTGCAGTGAAGGAGAGTCATGACCGCATTAAGGCAGCTCTTCAGAACAACGGTTTTAAGATGCCTGTGATGGATATCACAGTCAATCTGTCGCCAGCTGATATCAAAAAGGAGGGTTCAGGATATGATCTTCCTCTTGCTATTGGAATTTTAGCAGCGAGTGGAAAAGTGGCAAGTGACCATTTAGGTGAGTATTTAATGTTGGGTGAACTGGGACTCGATGGAAAACTGCAACCTGTTCGCGGAGTCCTGCCCATCGCTATAAAGGCTCGTAGTGAGCATTTCAAGGGACTGATAGTCCCGCGCGTGAATGTGCGAGAGGCAGCTGTCGTCAATAACCTGGAGGTTTATGGTATGGACTCTCTGATGGAGGTCATCCAGTTTTTCAACGGATCAAAAGAGGTTTCTCCTACTGTGATAGACACTCGCCATGAGTTCTACGAGCAACAACAGAATTTCGAACTCGACTTCTCTGATGTGCGTGGTCAGGAAAGTGTCAAGCGTGCTTTAGAGGTGGCCGCGGCAGGTGGACATAACCTCATTATGATCGGTCCGCCAGGGGCAGGAAAGTCCATGTTGGCAAAGCGGTTGCCAAGTATCCTGCCTCCTTTGTCGTTAAGCGAGAGCTTAGAAACAACCCAGATACATAGTGTGGCAGGAAAGCTGTCTCGTGACACCAGTCTCATCTCTCAACGACCATTCCGGGCTCCTCATCATACTATCTCTCAGGTCGCCCTTGTTGGTGGCGGCACGAGCCCTCAGCCGGGGGAGATCTCTCTGGCACATAATGGAGTGCTCTTTCTTGATGAGATGCCAGAGTTGTCCCGTAGTGTACTGGAAGTGTTACGTCAGCCTTTGGAGGATCGTAAGATCACCATTAGCCGTGCTAAATACAACGTTGAGTATCCTTGTTCTTTTATGCTGGTGGCAAGTATGAATCCATGTCCTTGCGGGTATTATGGAGACCCTACTCATCATTGCGCCTGCACTCCAGGACAGATACAGCGATATATGAATAAAATCAGTGGACCGTTACTTGACCGTATCGACATCCACTGTGAGATACAGGCTGTGCCCTTCGCCCAGCTCTCGCAGATGCAACCCGGGGAGCCGTCGGCGGCTATCCGTGAGCGTGTCATCCGTGCCCGCAAAATACAAGAAGAGCGTTTCAACTCCCTCCCTAAACAGGGTGGGTCAGGGAGGGTCCACAGTAACGCTCAAATGACAGAGAGGATGCTTCACGAGTTTGCGGAACCTGACGAGTCTTCGTTGGAGATGCTACGCATGGCGATGGAACGGCTGAAACTCTCCGCTCGTGCCTATAACCGTATTCTGAAAGTCGCCCGTACCATCGCCGACCTCGAAGGCACTGAAAAGGTGCAGTCGCAACATATTGCCGAAGCCATCGGCTACCGCAACCTCGACCGTGGCGACTGGGCAGAGAGAGGGATATGAGATACTTGAGGTACCAAGTCGGTAACTGAGCCTTACACTAAGGAGGTCGTATGCGGTAGTCTGGCACCCCCCAATTGGAAAAGATAGGGTTTTACGTCGTTTCCGATAAGGGTTTAGGGGGTAAAAGTCTTATCTTTTAGGGGGTATAACCTTTATCGGAAACGACGTAAAGTCCTATGGAAAGCGATGTAAAACTATAAGAATATAATAGACGAAATTAATATTTTTGCTGTTTTTGCCTTTTATAAAAGATAAAATTACTATCTTTGCGCAAAATATCTTTTATACTAAATAAAGTTTGGACATATGGATGCAATTCTTAGACAAAGTTATTTAAGCAAGATTGAGCGTTATCTCGGCAAGGACACCATTGTTATTCTGACAGGACAACGGCGTATTGGTAAAAGCTACATTCTGCGTCTGTTTAGGGACAAAGTAAACAAAGACACCAAGGCTAATGTTATCTTCATTGACAAGGAGAAACATGAGTTTGACAACATTAAGACCTATAAGGACTTAAATGCCTATATTGACGAACACCGAAACAAGAAAAACACAAACTTTATTCTCATTGACGAGGTTCAAGATATTGAGGAGTTTGAAAAAAGCGTGCGCAGTTATTACGAAGAACCGGACATTGAGATTGTTGTTACTGGCTCGAATTCGAAAATGCTGAGCAGCGACTTGAGTACCCTTATCGGTGGCAGATATAAGGAGATTTATATTCAAGCATTGAGTTACACGGAGTTTATGCTATTCCATCAGTTGCCAGATTCGGATGAGACGCTGTCCAAGTATATCCAATTCGGTGGGCTTCCTGGTTTGGTGAAGATGGGGCTTGACGAGCAGGATGCACGAGAATATCAGTTGGATGTATATCATACGGTACTGCTGAAAGACGTAATTATGAGGAATAACATCCGTAACGTGCCGTTCCTCGAGAATCTTGTGCGATTCATTGCTGATAATTCAGGTAAAATCGTCTCCGCCAACAGCATTGCTAAATATATGAAATCACAAGGTGACAGTGTTACCTCTACTGTCATTATCAACTACATAAAATTCCTCTGCGATGCTTATCTTATTCACAAGGTGAACCGCTACGACATTCACGGCAAAAAACTGTTTGAGAGCAACGATAAGTTCTATTTTGAAGACAGCGGTCTGCGTAATGCTTTAGCAGGCGGTTCTAGAGAAGGTGACGTTGAAAAAGCCATAGAGAATATTGTCTACAACCACTTAGTACGTCTTGGCTTTGAAGTAACTGTCGGGCAACTTCAAGCTGGCGAGATTGACTTTGTTTGTAAAAATCCAAAAGGAGAGAGACTATATGTTCAAGCATCGTACATCATTGCTGATGAAGCCACTAGGAAGCGTGAGTTTGGCAACCTACGAGCCATCAAGGATAACTACCCCAAATACGTTATCTCAATGACTCCACTTGTGGACAGACAAGATGCAGACGGCATCACCCACCTACATCTGAGACGTTTCCTAACAGAAGGGGTGAAGTGATTTTAAAAATTATTTGATTCAACGACGTTCCAACCAGAGGCTCAACAGAGGATCTGACAGCGAGTAGACCTTCTCCTGACGGGTTATTTTCCCTGAAACGATGAAAGGATTTTGGATTCCTTGCTTGCTAAAAGCATGTTTCCGTCATGCTTTTCTACCTCTTCTTCACCACTTTCTTACCATTGATGATATAGATGCCTTTTTGAGGCAAATTGACTCTCTGTCCCGACAAATTGAAGACATCGGGGACTTTCTTCTGGATAATGATTTTATCTACAGATGAGGAGCTACGTCCCGTTATCGTCTGCGACCCAAGTAATATCTTATCAGATTTTTCGGGATAGAAGTAAATGTCAAACCTACATGGTAACGCAGATTCTACCGTACGTGGAATAAAATATTGATTACTACCAGGCAGCACACGGACATCATTTCTATCCTCAGAAGGCCAATATGAGTAGCCAAGGACAAAATCCTCCGTAAAATAATACCATACACCAAAGTATCCCTTGAACTCAGTTGCAGTGGGGTTGTCAATCTCTATGTTAAAGTTGACATCGTTGCCATTTACCATCACTCCATCTACAACATCAGGAGTACTGACAGAACAGGTCAGCTGCTCTATGGGATAATCGCTACCTCCATCTTCAGACTTTGTGGTAAAACTGAATTTAAAATCTTCGTCTACGAAAGCAGCCGTAGCAGGGTCTATCAGACATTTGGCAGGTACATAAAGAGTGTATGTAGTACCAGGTTCGAGAGGGTTAACTGGCTCTATCCACAAACGCTCACCTTGCACATTCAGAGGACCTCTTTCCACTACTGTACCATCAGATTTCGTGAGTACAAGTCCTGTATAAATATTGCTGTGGGTAATCACAGAAGACGAGAACACCATCTTTGGTTTCACGTCAAGAGCTACACCAATCTCTCCGTCAGATGGGGAAGTGCTGACTAATGTCAGGGGGTCACCACTATCACCGTCCACAGTCGTAAAGCTCACTGTGATTTCTTCCTCATTAACGATATTGGTTCCCTTTTTCCTTATTTGTCCAGGCGCAATCCTGAATGTATATTTTGTTCCTTTCCTCAAGTTAGCCCTTGGTGTTAGACCTACAAAATTCTCATATATCTGAACTCCATAATTCGTAACAATTGTTCTGCCTTCCTCATCGGTCAGCGTAATATAATCGCTGTCATAGCCTGCCTTTGCACTCACCAGTTCAATATTGTCGGAGAAATATACCTTTGGTGCTATATTTGTTTCTACGCCAATAGCATTATCGGCAGGTTCGGTACTGATCACAGATAATGGAGTTGTCGAAGCCTCTCCCGCTGTAGTAAACCCAAATTGATACGCATTACTGTTAAGAGAGCCTTGATATGTCTTAATACTTCCGGCTGGAAGTATGAATGTGTAGTGCGTTGCGGACTTAAGGGGCTGCTGAGGTGTAAATGTCGCCTCACATTCTGATTTGCCATCAGGATATATTTTGTTTGAGAAGTGTGCGTTAAGATAAGTCTTTTCCCCATCATCTGTTTCCAACCGATAACTCTGAGATGTCGTAGAGCTGGTATTTGCGGATACTGCCTGACTAAAATAAAGTACGGGAGTTACGTCAGTAGCCACATTTGCTTCACCTTCTTCAGGGGAAGATCCAGTAACCTCTACCACAGACGACTCGTCAACAGTAACAGAGCCATCATTGTTTACAGTAATATAAAACTTAAAATGACCACCAGGTGTCTCCACATAAGAGCCATATTCTTTTTGATACCAATCGCATTCTACTAAGACTTCTCCACCTGCTACATATTCTGTGGAACTCATTGCCTTTACTGTGCAATAATCACTAAACCTTGTACCACCATCGATAACGGCAACACTCATACCGGGAAAATGCCAACGATAACTACTGACATAACGATTAGACCAAGGCCTTGCATAGACCCGTAAGGTCTTCGTACTACCCACATTTAGGGTATAATAGAATGTTTCCGCATGAACAGGTAAAAAACCGAAAGTCACTAATAATATTGACAATAGAACAATTCTCTTCATATTTAAAATCTTATTATTACTCCTGTTGCAAAGATAGTGATTTTCCTTGTTTCCTACAAATGGGGGAAACAAACTGGAGCCGATAAGAGGGAGTTATCGTCTCCTACCTGCCAAAAAATGCAGCTGAAAGGGTTAAAATATTTAGGGGAATTGATACCTTCATAACAGATATCGGGATGTCATCAGCCGTGAGGAGTCGTTCAGTGATGTGGAGAGTCTGCTGCAACAGATATTCGTCTTTTTCGACAAGTTGCGTGAGGGTGCCCGTATCTATATTCCTGAGAGCACCTACTGCCACCTGCCCTACGGTATCGAGGGTATGGAGATTATCCTTTATGCCGCGGGACTGACCATCGAGGCTCCACGCCCCGGTGACTCCCACATGATGGTAGTCAGCAAATAGGATGTCATGAGTGATAAAAAAAAGGCTTGCCACCGTTTCCAGTGGCAAGTCTTTTTTATATATATAATATGTAGGTTGGTTGGTCTATGCCTCTACGTCGTTCTCACGGATGGTCTTACCCATCACGAGGAAGGCGGTAGGTGCCGCAATGAAGATGGACGAGAGGGTACCGAAGATCACACCAAGGATCATGGCGAAGGAGAAGCTGCGGATGCTGTCACCACCAAGGATGAAGATACACAGCAACACGATCAGGGTCGTCACGGAGGTGTTGATGGTACGTGCTAACGTCTGGTTCAGAGAGCCGTTGAACAGGCTCTGGCGGTCACGCTTCGCATACAGGTTGAAGTTCTCACGGACACGGTCGAAGACTACCACCTTATCGTTGATGGAGTAACCGATCACGGTCAGGATAGCACCAATGAAGGTCTGGTCGATCTCCAACGACATGGGAACCCATCCCCACAATACGCTATAGAAGCCGATCACGATCAAGGCATCCAGTGCCAGTGCCACGATAGAGCCTACAGAGTAAGCGACGTTGCGGAAGCGCAGCAGGATGTACAGGAAGATGGCGATCAGGGCGATAATCACACTGATGATGGCACCGTAGGTGATGTCCTTAGCCACGGATGGTCCTACCTTCGAAGAGCTGATGATGGAGCCACCCTGACGGATATCGGGGTTCTTGAAGGCATCCACATTCGTCTGGTTGACGAAACCAGCCTTCTTCAAAGCGTTATACAGGATTGTCTCTGCCTTGTCGTCCACCTGAGGGTTGTTAGACTCGATATCCCAGTTGGTGGAGATACGAACGGTCTTACCATCGGTACCGAGGGCGATGACGCTGGTGTTAGCCTCCTTGCTGGCATTCTCGCCAATGGTGTTGACGAAAGCACCGCCGAGGGCGAGGCGTACCTGCTCTACAGGTACCTCCTTGTCGAGGGTCACCACGTAGTTACGTCCACCCGTGAAGTCGATGCTCTGGCTGAGTCCGCGAACAGCGAAGCTGACGCAGAACAGGATGGCGGCGATACCCCAGATGGTGAATGACTTCTTATACATGCCCATGAAGTTGAACTTGGTGTTCTGCATCATGTTACGGCTGTAGGCGGTAGAGAAGGTGAGGTTCTGCCACTTGTTTTTCTTCATCTTGGCATCGTAAACCAGACGGGTCATGAAGACGGCGGTGAAGAACGATACACAGATACCGATCATCAAGGTGGTGGCGAAACCACGGATAGGACCTGTTCCGAAGACGTACAGGATGATACCCGTTATCAATGACGTGAAGTTAGAGTCGAAGATGGCACTGAAGGCATTCGAGTAACCAAGGTTCAGCGACTCCTTCACGGAATGTCCCTTACGCAGCTCCTCCTTCGTACGCTCGTAGATCAGCACGTTGGCATCCACGGCGGTACCGAGGGTCAGCACGATACCAGCGATACCCGGCATCGTCAACGCTGCCTGGAACGAGGTAAGGATACCGAGGGTGAAGAACAGGTTGAACAACAGGGCGCAGTTGGCAAGCATACCGGGGATGAAGCCATATAGCATCACCATGTAGATCATCAGCAGCACGAAGGCTACGACGAAGGAGATGACACCCTGTTTGATGGACTGGGCACCGAGTGACGGACCAACGACCTCCTCCTGTACGATGCGGGTAGGTGCCGGCATCTTACCAGAGTTCAGCGTGTTGGCAAGGTCTTTCGTGTCCTCAATAGTGAAGTTACCCGTGATGGAGGAGTTACCACCGTCAATCTGGGTGAGGATACGTGGTGCGCTATAGACAGCATCGTCGAGGACGATGGCAACGCCACGACCGATGTTCTGTTTCGTGATCTGTGACCAGCGACGGGCACCGTCAGAGTTCATCTGCATCGATACAGAGGGGTGACCCATCTGGTCGAACTCGTCCTTCGCATTGGTGATGACGTCACCCTCCAGTGGGGCGCGTCCGTTGGGCTCTGTGATCTTCAGGGCATACAAAGCGAAGATGTCACCCTTGGTGTTCTCACCTCCGAAGTCCTCTGCCTTGGCACCCCAGCGAAGCTTACACTCAGCAGGGAGTATCTGACGGGCGATATCTGAGTAGATCACCTTGTTGACATCAGCGGTGTCACGAGCGTTGGCATAGCCGACGATAGCGAGACCCTGGGGCTGTGGCTGGAATACAGCGAACAGCGGGTTCTGCTTGAGGGCGGCAGCCTTTGCCTTGGCATCGGCAACCTTGTCGTTCTTCTTGGCGATCTTAGCGGCTAAGTCGGTAGCAGCGGCTGCCGTGGTGTCGGTAGCGGCGGTATCAGCAACCTCTGGCTCTGTCTCACCACCAGTAGCGGCATACTTCTGGTTGAGTTGTGAGAGCAGTGGAGCGATCTCCTGTGAGTTGTAGGTCTCCCAGAACTCAAGGTTGGCGGAACCCTGCAACAGCTTACGGACACGCTCCGGCTCCTTGATACCAGGCATCTCCACCATGATACGACCACTCTGTCCCTCCAGTTTCTGGATGTTAGGCTGTACCACACCGAACTTATCGATACGATTGCGGACTACGTTGAACGAGTTGTCGACGGCAGACTGTACCTCGGCACGCAGGGCACGCTCTACCTCGGCATCGGTGCTGTTCGTGCTTACCTTACCCTTCATCTGCTGGGTGGCGAAGACAGCTGCCAAGGGGCGACCATTGCTGTTCTGCTTCCAATACTTGATAAACAGGGAGATGAAGTCGTTCTGACTGGTCTCCTCTTCTTTCTTAGCCTCTTCCATTGACTTCTTGTAGGCAGCATCTGTCTTGTGGTCGGCGAGGACGTCAACAACGTCGGGCACCGATACCTCAAGAATCACATTCATACCGCCTTTCAGGTCAAGACCAAGGCCGATCTCCATCTCGCGGCACTGCTTGAATGAATAGATTCCGCAGTACACTTTCTCGTTCATGATAGAGTCAAGGTACTCCTGACCTGCCTCTTCGCCCATGGCTGCTGCCTTGTTCTCGTGGTAGCGTGTCACAAACGAGAAGGAGAGGTAGAAGCAGCACACGAGGATCAAAACGAGTGCGATAAACTTTACGATTCCTTTGTTTTGCATTGCTTGTTTATGTTATTTAATTTTATCATTCCGCAATTTTAGCCTGCAAATATACGTATTTTTCTTCACTTACCGAAATTTATTCAGGAAATTCGTACTTTTTTCAATCATTTACACCTATTTTAAAGGAACAAATGATAGGATAATGGTCGCTGGCGTCGATTTTCGCATCCACATGACACTGGTAGGGGGTCAGCTCCGAGGAGCAGAAAATATGGTCGATGCGGAAGGGAAATCCTTTCTGATTATATGACAGACCAAGACCCCGACCGGTGGCGGCATAGCAGTCGGTCAGCTCCTTGGCGATGCGGTAGCGGGTGTACGAGATGGGGTTGTCGTTGAAGTCGCCACACAGCAGGATGGGGTATTGGCGGTGCTTCTGGATATAACGACAGACGGCTTCCACCTGCGGTGCTCGCTTAGTGGCTGACTCTGAGAGGGTTACCAGCAACTTCTTGGACTCCTGACGGGCGGTGTCGCCCTTCATCTCTCCCTTCAGGATCTCCTTATAGGCAGAGCGTATCTCCTTGTTGAGGTGTGTCCCCTCGAAATGGTTGTTGATGACCAGCAGTGTGTCGCTGCCTACCTGCAAGTACCAGGCGGCACTGCCGTTGTTCAGGGAACGGTAGGGGATGCGCTCCCGTCGGAGGATGGGGAAACGGGTATGGATGCCCACGCCATTAGGGCACAGGTCGTTGTTGAACATGAGGGTGTCGTTATACGCATATCTCTTCTGGTAATGCTGAAAACAGTAACGGCGCCACGTGTCGTTGTCCTCTTGGATGCAGACGATATCGGCATCCTGCTCGAAGAGGTAGTCACGGACCTTCTCAAAACCTTGTTCGTACTTATAGTTGCCCCCATAGCCACAGACATTATAGCTGATGACCTTGATGGCACTGTCGGGAACCTCCCGCATGCCGACATTCAGGGGCATATATATAGTAATAGGTACGTACGAGAGGGCGAAACCGGCTATCGGTATCCAAATCATACGGAACTTGAAAAGAACCCAGAAGAGCAGAAAGGCAAGGTTGACCAGCAGGAAGAGGGGAAAGGTCATTCCGAAACACGACAGAACGGGGTGGTCGGAAGGACTCAGACGGTCGGAGTAGCCGATGAGTGTCATCACGATGATGGTGACGATATTCGCGCCTGCCAGCATCTGGACGGTGAATGTCTTTAACTGCTTGATCACTGCTGGCTCTGCTCGAACAACTTCTTCTTCTCCTCCTTCGTCAGACTGTCATAGCCACTCTTACGTATCTTGTCAAGGATGGCGTCTATCTCGTCCTGATTGGCACGCTTGGGCTTCTTGGGCTCCTCGTGAGCAGGCTCGTCGGGCTCGTCCACCCAGCGGCGACGGCTGCTGTTGGAATGCCGCTGACGCTCGTCAAACCGTTGTTTCATACGGTCGAAGAACTCCTGTCCACGACTGCGACCGAACCCAGTGCCGTTGCCAGGGTGCTTCTTCCAATAACGGATCATGATGAAACCAAAGAGCATACCACCAAGGTGGGCGGTATGGGCGACACCATCACCAGGACCACTCAAAGCAGAGAACAGCTCGATGGCGATATAACCGATGACGAGCCACTTCGCCTTGATAGGGAAGGGAAACGGAATGATGAACAGTCGTTCGTTGGGGAAGATCATACCGAAGGCAAGGAGGATGGCATAGACGGCTCCCGAGGCGCCAATCGTCGTCCATAGGTTCAGATAGTCGGCAGTCTCCATGATGGTACCCCCAAGGCTGACATTGTCATAGGCTGCCAAACCCTCCATCATATAGTTGATATACTGCGCCAGCTCCTGGACCATACCAGCACCGACACCACAGGAAATGTAATAAAAAAGGAATTTCTTAGGTCCCCATACCCGTTCAATCACAGAACCAAACATCCAGAGGGCGAACATATTGAAGAAGATATGCGTGAAGCCGCCATGAAGGAACATGTAGGTGATCAACTGGTAGAGGTGGAAGTCCTTTGCCATGAAAAAATGCAGTCCTAACATCGATGTCAGGTCGATGCCTCTCATTTCCAAAACCCAAGTAGCCATA
This sequence comes from uncultured Prevotella sp., assembly GCA_937916405.1. Taxonomy (GTDB): domain Bacteria; phylum Bacteroidota; class Bacteroidia; order Bacteroidales; family Bacteroidaceae; genus Prevotella. Next base: position 1,974 of record CALFUF010000054.1, on the reverse strand, counting down.
AACGCCAGGAAATTGACGATGAGCAGATTCTTGGTCATTGTGGGTATATTATTCATTCTTAAAGCTTTTTTACGATGAAAGTACCGACTTTCGTTTGTTTACTTCATTTTCTTATTCTGTGCGCAAAATTACGAAAAATATCTGTTTTAAGGCATAAAAAAGGGGATATAACGACTTTTTTTCAATAAAAAACTCATTTTTTTGCCATTTTTGTTTGTTTTTTTAATTCTTTCTCCTATATTTGCAGGGAATTTGAGTAAGAAAACCATTTTAAACTATTAATATTTAATCTTTTAAACAAACAACATTATGAACAAGACAGAATTAATTGAGAAGATCGCAGCCTCTGCAAAACTGACTAAGGCTGATTCTAAGAAAGCATTGGACGCTACTATCGAGGCTATTACCGATGCTCTGAAGAAGGGTGACAAGGTTCAGCTCGTTGGTTTCGGTACTTTCGCAGTTGCTGAGAAGCCTGCTCGTGAGGGTATCAACCCTGCTACCAAGCAGAAGATTAAGATTGCTGCCAAGAAGGTGGCTAAGTTCAAGGCTGGTGCAGAGCTTGCAAAGGTTGTCAATAAGTAATTTTGTCAACATTTTTTATAAGAGGCGTTCCTTTGGGACGCCTCTTTCTGTATAACACCCCAAATATCACTAAGAGAACTATCAATACCACATGGCCCTAGTAAACGAACACTTCCTCAAGTTACCAAACAACTACCTGTTTGCTGACATAGCCAAGAAAGTCAATGCTTTCAAAGCGATGCACCCTAAGACAGATGTGATATCCTTGGGAATAGGAGATGTCACACAACCATTATGCCCTGCTGTTATCGACGCGCTGCACCGGGCTACCGACGAGATGGCACAGCCGTCATCCTTCAGAGGCTACGGACCTGAACAGGGTTACGATTTCCTGCGCGAAGCCATTCTGAAGAACGACTTCCTACCGCGAGGTATTCACCTTGACATCAATGAAGTGTTCATCAACGATGGAGCCAAAAGTGATACGGGTAACATTCAGGAGCTCGTACGCTGGGACAACTCTATAGCAGTCGGAGACCCTATCTACCCGGTATATATAGATTCCAATGTCATGATAGGACGTGCCGGAGTAATGGAGCAGGGACGCTGGTCGAATGTCATCTACATGCCCTGCACAGCAGAGAACAACTTCGTACCGCAAATTCCCAACCGCCGTGTCGACATCATCTACCTCTGCTATCCCAACAACCCTACAGGAACGGTGATATCAAAGGATGATTTACGTAAGTGGGTCAACTATGCGCTCAAGAACGATGCCATCATCTTCTATGATGCCGCTTACGAAGCCTATATCCACGACGGGTCTATCCCCCACTCCATCTATGAGATACGAGGAGCCCGCAAGTGTGCTATCGAATTCCACAGCTACTCAAAGACGGCAGGATTCACGGGCATACGCTGTGGCTATACCATCGTACCAAAGGATGTCACAGCCTCGACACTCAATGGTGAACGCATTGCCCTCAATCCATTATGGAACCGCCGCCAATGCACCAAGTTTAATGGAACCAGCTACCTCAGCCAGCGTGCAGCCGAGGCTATCTACACACCAGAAGGCAAGGAACAGGTGAGGCAGACTATCGCCTACTATATGCATAACGCCCATACCATGAAACAAACCCTCAAAGACCTAGGGCTCACTGTCTATGGCGGAGAGGACGCACCCTACCTATGGGTAAAAACTCCTAATGACATAACAAGCTGGCGGTTTTTTGAGGAGATGCTTTACCATGCCCATGTCGTTTGTACGCCAGGCATAGGCTTCGGCCCCAGTGGTGAAGGCTATGTCCGTCTTACCGCTTTCGGTAGCCATGAGAAAACCGATGAAGCGCTAGAGAAAATAAAAAATTGGCTCTGATGAGCCAATTTTGTCATGTGCCGCGAGCGGGACTCGAACCCGCACAGCCATTACTGGCCAAGGGATTTTAA
>CALFUF010000053.1 GCA_937916405.1 uncultured Prevotella sp. | reverse complement strand
AGCATACATATAAGAAGGTAATGGCCACACTGAAGAGGGCAAAGAAGATTAGAATAAAAAATCGCCTATTATAGACCCTATACATTTGTGCTGATTCCGTTCCTTTTTCCTCGCACCCAATCACTTTTTCTGTAGTCAGTCCGCTTTTTTGCCCTGATTTTGCTAATTAATTATAAATTTTCTTCTAAAAATGTCTATATCTGACTTTAATTTTCTACCTTTGTATAGGGTTTATAATAAATCAACACCCTATACTTACAATATGGCAATACCAAAGGAGATTCTGGCAGTTAGGAGGCCAAGCAGCACAGTAGTGAAGCAACGGGGCGACAGATACGTCGTCATCAAGAGAACGAGCAAGCGCAAGGGCAACAGGATAGTTCCTGTAGACCTTGGTACCGTCGGTGAGATTGTCAACGGCACATTCGTCGAGCGGCAGGTCAAGAGTGACACCAAGAAGCGTGTGGACATAAAGGACTATGGTGAAGTGACGCTATGCGACAAGTTCGGCAAGGATTTGATACAGCAGTTGGCCTGCGTGTGGCCGATAGAGGATGCGAAGAGAGCCTATGTGATTGCCCTGCTCAGGGCTGCCTATGGCGACGTGAAGAACCGCGACCTGCAGCTGCACTACCAGACCTCTTTCGCTTCGGAATACTATCCGGGCGTTCATCTGTCCGAGCATGCCGTCTCTGCGTTTCTCATGGAGCTGGGGCAGGGGTACTCGCGCATCTGCGAGTTCATGCGGAACCGTGTGAAGGACTTCATCGGAGGCAATATCGTTGTGGACGGCATGCTGAAGGACTACAACTCTAAGTGCGGCTCTCTCTCCGAGTTCTCCCGCAAGGGATCGAAGAAAGGCTCCAAGGATATCAGTATCCTGTACGCATTCGATCCCAAAAGCAAGGAACCCATAGCCGCCAGGGCATATGCAGGCAACATCCTCGACCAGACGGCTGTCAGGAGCTTTGTAAACGACTTTGAGATCAAAGACGGCATGATGATCGTCGACAAGGGGTTCTGGAACGAGTCGTTCCTCGACGAGGTGGACAACACCGACGGGTTGTCCTATCTGATTCCCCTGAAGCAGAACTCGGCCTTCATCAAGAACTACGGCATGGACAATCCCACGGAGCATCTTGCGGGATATAAAGACGGCACCATCCTCTACAAGAAGGTGAAGATGAAGAACGGCAAGTTCCTCTATTCCTTCCGCGACCCGAAGATGGCATACGAACAGGAGGTCGGGTATGTGGAGAAGGCAGAGAAGAAAGTGGCGTTCAGCGCGGAAAGCTATGCACAGAAGAAGTCCACCTTCGGTCTTATCGTGTTCAAGTCCAAGGCCGACCTTGATCCGCTCGATGTCTATCTGGCCTATGCCCAGAGATGGGAAATCGAGACGATGTTCTACCTTTTCAAGAACATTATAGACCGTGACACCGTCAATGTGCATAATGACTACAGAACTTATGCTACAGAGTTCATCAATTTCCTGAGCGTTATCATAACTGCAAGGGTCAAAAGCGAGATTGCCAAGAAAGAGATAAGCAAGAACCACTCCTACAAACAGGTGTTCAAGTACCTCTCAAAATACAAAAAGGTCAGAATCAAGGAGGGTGGAGACTGGATGGATGTCACCATGCTCAAGTATATCGAGGAAATGGTCCTGAAACTGGATGTATAGGGTCTATAATAGGCGATTCTTTAATTAAACGTTTATCTTTGCAAACAGAAAGAACGTCGGAGTGTTTTTCTCCGTCATTAGAAAACTCCTTGGAAGCAAACGGGCGCTTTATCTCGTCAATACTTCTGAGGAGTTTAGTTTTTTCGATAGGAGTCAACGCATGATCATAGTATGTATTTCCATTCTTTACACCTACTACAATTTTCACAGTATAATCTGTGTCCGCAATTCTCAGACCTACCACATAAAATTGGAAAATTTCATACTCATTTTTGTTCTTCTCATTAACTTCTTCTGCAATGAATATTGAGTGTCTTACTAACTCGGGGATTAACACGAGTGACTTCAAATGAGCCTCATTTTCAGCATCATGACGAGTAACTTTCTCTGCACCTTTTCTTGTTATCTTGATGATATCACCTGTATCTTTGTTGATATAATTGCCACGTATGTTTTCTCTCAGATACTTTTCCGCAGACTTGTTGTTTAATTCATAGCATCCTTTATACTCTACACCTGTTGAGATGACAGGTTGGCTATCTTTAAGTTTTTTGAGTCGTAAAGTTAGTTCCGTTTTAGTTTCCATAAGTTATTTAGAATAGTTGATTTCTATTCTATTGTGCAAAGTTACAAATAATTTGTAAAATTCCAAAGAATTCAAAGGAAAAAGTGAAGACCCTATCCAGACTCCCCCTGTTGAGGGGGAGGGAAATAAAAAACGAGGAAGCATTGTCGCTTCCTCGTTGAATATATGTATTTGCCTAATAACTCTTTCTTAGCCCATTGGAAACATCATTTTACTTTTGTTCGACATTATCGTCTTTCTCCCATTGCTCCCAATCGGTGTTAGCAAGATACTTTTCTATCTGTGTGTAAAGTGTTGAAAGTTCATTAGTCACTACATCCCATACTACAACGCTATCTATCTGAAAGTATTCGTGCACAATGTAATTACGCATTCCCTTAACCATTTTCCATGGTGTTTCAGGATGTGATTCTTGAAACTCTGCGGTCAGCATATTGGCTGCCTCTCCCATCATTTCTATGTTTTTCACAACAGCATAATACATCATGTCGTCAGTCTGTAAATCCTCAAAAGACTTACCTTTGACATAACGATTTACCCGTTCAATAGCAGAAAGGATGTGCAGTAATCGCTCACGGTCTTTAAGAGGCTCTCTCATAAATCAAAATTTTATCCTTATCAACACTCTTTCGGGCGAATGAGGCTAATGAACGATCTACTACTAAATCTACATTGCGCCCTAAAAGTTCCTTTAGGTCCTCATACATACCAAAGAATCTCAATCCAACAGGTGTACTATGATCCAGTATAATGAGAATGTCTACATCTGAATCTGCACGTTCCTCACCACGTGCGAAAGAACCGAACAACCATGCTTTCAGGACGGGTTGGGTCTTGAAATACTCTGCTATCTTCTCTGTCATCAACTGTGTACTCATAGGCAGAACTTGATGTTTACATGGGCAAAGATACAAATAAGCAAATAAAATACAAAATAAAAGAGAAACTTTTTTATTTATACTTTCAAGCGAGCGTATCTTCAACAATACCGTCAGCGGAAGACATCATTGTTTCATTAATATCGGATGCCTCATCCATTTCGGAGAGTCTTTGGTGACCTCATCAATATACTTGTAAGCCAGTTCTGGAAAACAATAGAGAATCCATGCAGGGATGTTGTTGTCTTTATTCTCCAACATCACCTTCCTGACAAGTTCACGTTGCTCCTCTTCCATCTGTGCACGTATAGCCCTCTCCTGAGCACGCGCTTCCTCCCATGCCTTAGGGTCTTCGGAGAAAACATCAATATGAAATGTGCCAGGTCCTGCACTCTGTATTGCTCTGACTGTACTTTGCAAGTATTGTGACATAGGGGAACCCTCTACTTTACCATTCCACATATCGACTGTAATATGGCGACTGTCGGGAATGAGTACGTAGTCACCACGATCAGGTCTCTCTTTGTTGTCTTGCAAGCGAATAAAGTCATTCTTGTCCACTTTAACAGTAACAGAGAATTTCTTATCGTTGACGGGGACACGCTGTGCATTAGCCGTGTCGTTGTTGATAATCAGGTACAGTGTAGTCTGTGAAGGCGACGTTGTACCATCGATTGTCAGTTTCACTTTCTTCGCGCACGCATTCAGGGCTACCATTATGAGCACTGAAAACATCATTATTCTTGATTTCATCGTCTTTTATTAATTATTTTGGTGACATCATATTATCAATTGTGCCATTACGTTTGCGAGTATAGGGTTGCGCCTTTCAGCAACGCATCGCGGCACTGTTCCATCAACCATTTGGGTGTACTGGTGGCACCACAGATGCCTACCGTCTTAATACCTTTTAGCCATGAGGGATCTATCTCTTCGGGTCCCTCTATGAGGTGAGTATTGGGATTCACACGAAGACACTCATTGAAGAGAACCTTTCCGTTACTGCTCTTCCTCCCACAGACGAAGAGAATAAGGTCATGCTTTGTCGCGAAGTTTGAGATATTCGGCATACGGTTTGCCACATTACGGCAGATGGTGTCAAAACTCCTAAAGGTCGCTGTAGGGGAGATATGCTGTTGGATATACTCGATGATACGATGGAACTCATCGAGCGACTTCGTTGTCTGCGAATAGAGATAGATGTCACGAGTAAAGTCGAGTTTCATCACTTCCTCGAAACTCTCGATGACGATAGCAGTCGACTGTGTCTGTCCTACCAGTCCGAGGACCTCCGCATGACCTTTCTTGCCGAAGATGACAATTTGAGAGGTTAGAGGTAAGAGGTTAGAGGTAAGAGAATACTGTTTCTTGATTTTCCGCTGGAGTTGAAGAACCACAGGACAGGTGGCATCAATAATCTCAATATGATTGCGACGGGCAAGTTCATAGGTAGCAGGAGGCTCACCATGGGCACGCAGCAACACCTTCACATCATGTAACTTGCGCATCTCGTCATGGTTGATGGTGATGAGTCCCATCTGACGCAGCCGGTCGCATTCCATACCATTATGTACGATATCACCCAGACAATAGAGGGTGTTACCCTTTGCCAGTTCCTCCTCTGCCTTCTGGATTGCCGTCGTCACTCCAAAGCAGAACCCACTGCCGTTGTCAATCTCTATCTGTAGCATTCTCTTTTTTCTCTTTGCATAGTATCCTATAGTCGCTATAGTTACTATTGCCGCTATAAATGATAATATTCGTCGAGCAGACTCTGCGCAGCCGTGAAGGAGGTTTGCTTTCCAGCAAGTACGGTCTGTTCCGCCGCTTCTAACTTTTGCTGTATCACAGAATTATTATAGAAGTTCATGCGTAAATGCTCATTGATCGTCTCATACATCCAGTATTTCGACTGCTCATTACGACGATAGTCAAAATAGCCGTTCGCCTTCACGAAATCAATATACTGATAGATCATGTCCCATATCTCCTTGATACCCAGACCAAAGAATCCACTATAACACATCACTTTGGGCAACCAACCGCTTTCCGGCATAGGGAAGAAATGAAGAGCATTACGGAAATTCGTGGCAGCCATCTGACACTTGTCCACATTCTCACCATCACACTTATTGATGACGATGCCGTCACTGATTTCCATGATACCTCGTTTGATACCCTGCAACTCGTCTCCCGTACCAGCCAGTTGGATGAGCAAGAAGAAGTCAACCATCGAATGGCATGCCGTCTCACTTTGTCCTACGCCCACCGTCTCCACAAAGATTTTGTCAAAACCAGCTGCCTCGCAGAGGATAATCGTCTCACGGGTCTTACGAGCTACGCCACCCAAAGAACCTGCTGTTGGACTAGGACGGATGAACGAGTCAGGATGAATGGAGAGCTTCTCCATACGAGTTTTATCACCCAAGATACTACCTTTCGAGCGTTCCGAACTGGGGTCGATGGCAAGAACGGCGAGTTTCCCACCTTTCTCCTTCAAAACGTGTATGCCAAAAGCATCGATAGAAGTTGACTTACCTGCACCAGGCACGCCACTGATACCTACACGGACAGAATTTCCGCTATAGGGCAGACACTTATTAATCACCTCCTGTGCCTTCGCCTGATGTGCAGGATTGACACTTTCCACCAAGGTCACAGCCTGGGAGAGGATGGTCACGTCACCTTTAACGATTCCATCCACCATTTCTGCCGCAGTCATCTCATGACGTTTAAAACGCTTACGCTGCAGATATGGGTTAATGATAGAAGGCTGCTCCACCCCACTATTCACTTGCAGCCCAGCGTATTCAGCACTATTCTCTGGATGTTCCATGTCTATTATTTCACATTGATCGTTATGATAACTTTCGATTGATCAGGGTCGTTGGTAATCATGAGTATACGTGGTTTGGTACGAGCGTTCTTTAACACTTCACGTTGTGCCGTAATCTTCAACTTGGTTGACTCCCCAGTCTGAAGCGTACTCTTGCCTAAGGATATCTGAAGCCCCTCAGTAAACATCTGCAACGAAGATATCGTCAAAGGTGTACGACCTAAATTAGATATCTGTATCTCTGCCTTTTTCTTTGACTTTCCATCAAAAAAGATGTCTACCTGATCCTTAGACAGATACATCTTAGGTGCGTATTGCTTCTGGGTCTCCGTCATCTTAGTAAATGAAGGCAGTAAGACAGTAGACACACCTATCAGATTCTCCTTCGTCGCTTTATCTCCTGGGTTAGCAGCGAGATAGATAGACTCCTGTGTCAGTCCGTAATCACTGACCTTGTTGGAGTTGAGTGTCACACTAATCGTAGCGGTACGCCCTGGGCGAATCTCCTCTGGCGCTACCGTTGCTGACAGGTAGGAAGGGAGGTGCATCAGGTTTGGACGCATCAGACTGGTCCCATTGTTAAACACATGAATCAGAGCGACAGGCATCTCTCCCTTATTGACATTATCATATTCCAATTCATTCTTGTCGATACGCATGTTACCCATCTCTATCGGATAATCACCCGAGAAGTCCTGATAATTCTCAGAGACGATTCCCTTCATCCTAATATACACAGGTTTCTTTGTACCATTCGAGATAATAGCCGCCTGCTTGTCGAAATGTCCCAGCATCTTGGCATCATAAGTCATCTTAATCTCGAATTTCTCCCCCATGCCAATCTCGGTCTTAGGATAATCCACTGTCGTACAATTACAGTCTGGCTGTACCGACTCTATCCGCAACCGCCTGACACTTTTATTTTTAAACTCAAACACGGCAGTGACTGGCTGTTGAAAGCCAGTCTTACCCACATCAATGGTTGTCTTCGTTGCAATCAGTTTCTGTGCTGACACTGGCAACATCGTCAGTACCAGCAAGGAAGTTATTAGTGTTTTTTTATTCATACTCATTCATTCACTGTTAAGGTCTCCGACTTCGCTGTGGCTCGATATTCAGGAGAATATGCACACTGTACTGTGCACGTTCCTGTTTCATAGACACCTGCACGGTCGATATAGTACTCTGTCTCCAGCACATGCTTTCCTTTGGCAATACCATGGTAGTAGTAATTGGTGGAGAAATCCTTCGGAGAGCAATAGGCCCCATTGTGGTAACCAGACAACTGACGTACTGGTTCCATACATGCGGCACGACGGTCAAGTACTTGTACAAAGTCAAGGTCGCGAGTGGAGGTTATGGTGATGCGCACCTTGATACGGTCACCCACTTTAAGAGGAGAGTTAAGATTTGAGAGCTTGGTATTTCCCACAAAGATCTCACGCTTCACAGTAATACCACTCTGAGCATCCTCCACCTCAGAAGTCTTCTGCATGAACTGGGCATAGACAGCACCCCAGGAGGAACCTGTAGAGGTCTTGGTCGCAGTGAACTCCTTACCTTTCGGCTCATGGATTGCCGTCTTCACATAGCCAATACCAGCTGTTGCTTTTGGCAACTCTATAGGCTGTTGGTCAATAGCAAGAACTGTGGGATCCTGGGTGGCAAGCAGATTCACCTGATCGAAAAGGAATGCATAGATAGCGTTTACACTATTGATAGGAGTATCCCATACCTGTGTGCGTTTCTCCTGCAACAACCAACGGCGCATCTCGTCAATGGTCTTAACATCTGTAGAATCAACATATTTGATTGCCTCAATGGCAGCCACCTCTGTTGGTATCTTATAGCTATACCATGAATAGCCGGCACGTGGGGTATCATAGTAACGTCCCATCTCCTCGGTAAAGACAGTATATTCTTTAAGACTCTGCACATATTCCTTAGCAGTCTTGGTATCACCATTTTGCTGGAGAATAATTGCAGTCATTGCCTTCTCATAGATGGTCTGTCGCTTGATGTCTTTTTTCAATAACGGCATGAGGTAATTTTTAGCATCTGCTGCCTTATCAGACAAATCACGTTGGGCGATCGCATTAGTATAGAGCCAGCGCAATGCCATAAATGAGGGGAACGACGGCTTAACACCCTTCTTCTCCCATTTCCTCATTTCCTTCACCATCTCGATGATCTCACCGTCCATATAGTCCATCGCCTTTGACAGCATACGGACCATATCATGATTACCATCTGTCATCACCTGCAGACGGGTCAGCATCTCTGCGATACTCATCGTGATATATGGACTGCTAGGCATCTCAGGATACCAAGTGAAAGCACCGTCATTCTTCTGTAGTTTCTGCAATTTCTCCCAAGCAACTGCCAGACGGTTGCTGATCATATTCTCATCGAAGAAGTCGGCAAGACGCTGTTTCTGTTCTGCTTCACGATCAGCATCATTCACCCAAGGAGTTTCTCCTAAGATGATGTCCTTCAACTCCTGATTCTTCTCCAAGTTGCTATGCATGGAGGTCTCGTTGCCCATCTCTCTCTTCCATTGTTCAAAGACGTGCTTGGCTTGAGGAGTTTGTTTAAGGATGGTTTTAGCAAGCAGATTAGAGTAATAGGACGCTGCCTGATCAATGGCACTCGTCTCGTACGGCTGTCCGAGGGTGGCGAGCGACTGCACCATCAGCCATACAGGATTGTTGGTATACTCCACTGTCAGTTTCTGTTGTGACGTGCCAACAGGGAACAATTTAGTCAGATCGATGGCTTTCACGCCTGGCTCATGCTGTGTGAACGGCACGGTCTTGGTCACCCGCTCCTTATCAGGGAGGATGGGCAGATAATGCTGTTCACCATCAGAGAAGTCAGCACCCTTCGCTGTCATCCTACATATAAGTAATGAGTATTTCTCATCTGGCTGGTAACTGAAAGTGACATGTACAGTCTTTCCTGCCTCCACAGCGAATGCTTGCTGATCAGAGAAGACTACCTGTTCGGTTTCAGGATCAAGCAATTCTATACGTGCCGTACCCTGCTGTGCCTGCTCACTGATATTAAAGATACGCGCTGAGAACTGCGCCTTGTCACCCATACGGACAAAGCGTGGCATATTGGGTTGTATCATCACATCCTTCTGGGCAACAGTCTCACCTCCCAGACTGCCCGTCTTCATGTCTGTGGTATGGGCAACACCCATGAACTTCCATGTTGTCAGACTCTCAGGCAAAGTGAATGTGAGAGTCACGTCGCCATCCTTGTCGGCAGTAAGTGCCGGATAGAAGAATGCGGTCTCCTGCATATTCTCACGCAGCTGTACAGACTCTTGCTTCGTCTCATCCTTTTCATCATCATCCTTTTCTTTCGCATCAGTCTCAGCCTTTTGCTTAACTGCAGCACCCGCCACTGCGGTCTTCTCCACAGCCATCGGGGCAGCCATTGCTTCCTCCATGACAATGGTGCCATCTGCCGACGCATTGGCTCTCATCAACACTCTTCCACCTGCGTATCGTCTATTGTATGCTAGATATCGAGCTGGATAGGTACTATGGTCGAAATGACTGTAATAGAAATCGGGAACACTTAACATATTGGCACGTTGTGCACCATGGGTGCTCACACTACCAAAACGCATGAAGGTCCATGAAGTATAGGTCTGAGGCACCAATAAATGAGAATAAAGGCTCCATGAATGAGAGGCTAGTTGGTCAAGGCTCTTATCGTAAAGTACTGCCATCAACTGGGCTTCTGCAGGTTTGCCGTCTTTACCTTTAATACTCAGTCGCCACTCTTCCTGCTGTCCTGGCTTCAGTCGGTCACGGAACGTCTCCCACTTCAAACTCAGATCTTTATCAGGAAGAGGACGACTGATCTGTGTCGTATGATGATAACTGATACCGTTCTTCACCCAAGCAAAAGCAAGCGTCAATCCATTGCCATATTTCTCTTGATAAGTAAATTTCTTATTCCACAGGGAACGGTTCTCACGGATAAAACCTTCCTCCAACACCTTACCGTTTGAAAGAATCTCGTAGGCAATATACAAGTCAGGATCAGAGGAACCAACCTGAACAGTGACGGGAGTCTTGTTATCTTGGAAAGAAGAACCACTGGTATAGAACCAGTCTTTGGTCTCTATAGCAGGACGTTTGTCATCGAGGCTGAACACCACGAACTTCATATCCACAGAATCACCCTCACAAGCTGCCTCTATACGATGCTCTCCGCTCTTCATTCGGTCACTAAGGATGGAGAGAGGGGTATTAGCCGCGCCTTTCTTCCACTCACCGCCATCCAGACGATAGCGGACTGTTCCACTAATCTCACTGCCCGCGGCATTACGACGATAGAAAGTAACTGGTCTTAACTCATCAACACGCATACGTTGTGGAACATCACAGGTCAATGCCGTTGCTCTGGTTCCTAATGGCATACTCTTCGTACCACTATGGGTTTCGCCTGCCTGATCGGTCACATTCGCCTCCACGACGAAGTTATAGAACATCGGGTAACGTCTGTCATCCTCTGGCAATATCATCGGCATCAGCATATCAAAAGTACCATCTTCCTTTGTGGTAGTCTCTCCTGTATAGAGTTCCTCCGTATCTGTGCCATGACCATAGTAACCTGCTCCCCAATACCAAGAGTAACTCATCCACCAATAGGCGACACGACGACGAACGGTATACTGTACCTTTGCATCCTGTACCGGAACACCTGCATAACTTACCGCCTTACCCTGTACGGTAATGGTATCACCTGCCTTATACGACTCCTTATATTCTGAGAAGGACAGCTCGAAGGTTGGACGCTTATACTCCTCCACTTTGAAGCTCTCTGAGGCGCCATTCAGTCGGATAGAGAAATTACCATTTTTCGATCCTGTTGGCAACGTAAAAGATGCTGTGCATTTACCAAAAGCATCCGTAACCAGTTCCTGTTCAGCAATCACCTTGTAATTAGCATCACGCAACTGAGCGGTCACTTTCTTGTCTGCCACAACTGACGGCTCTATGTAATTCTCCACCTCATAGATGACGGCTGCCATTTGGACCGTCTGCCCCGGACGGTAAATAGCACGATCGGTATATATCTTGGTATACTCCCGTCTGCTATCAGGATTATTGTAACTAAAATAGTCATTTGCACTGACAGACGGGCAAGCAATATCATTATCCGTTGACACATATATTTTATGCCAAGTCCCTTTCGTGAAGGTATTGGTAGTCTCACCGTTAGCATTGGTGATTAGTGTCTTCTTATTCTCTTTATCACCATAAGAACCAGTCTCTACGTTGACCTTTGCGCCCTTGACAGGTTTTCCAGTCTCAGCATCCACCACGATATAACGATAATTTGCCTTTTGTCTGCCAACGGCAAGAACACGAAGATTAGTGACATAATAGAGTACACGAGCAACTTCTGTTTGAGGTGTAGACGTGAACTCTAACAAATAGACGCCATTCGGCAAACCAACGAGTGGCATCGTATCCTCAAACTCCTCATATTCAGCTAATACGGGGAAAGTGCGTTGTTGGTAAGCCTCCTTCACCTCTACAGCATCTTTCATCACCTTTTCATAATCCTTCTTATAATGGATATTCATCCCATGATTTCCTGCCAGTTTGGTACGATAAACCTTCATAGAGAGTGAGGACAGATGACGCAATTCTTTTAACTTAATCGTCTGTTCATGATGAGGCATTTGCACATAAGCCGGTATCTCTACGGAGAATTTAGAGGTCACCAACTCTGATCTGTTATTCTTCAACTGAGCGATGCGCTTCCAGTTCCCCCACTTGGCTATCGCCATGTCCAGATAGGCTATCTGCTCTGCTGCGGTTGCAAACGTATGCTGCTGCATATAGTTATAACGCTCCAAGGCAACCTCGCCAGCCTCATCCAAATCACCATATTTACTAATCAGAGAATCCAGACTGTGGATATAGGAACTCTCTTCGAGTTTCTCCGTATCCGAGCCACGACGCTTACGTAACATCTCTAATGCCGTCAGGCACGAAGCACGGCGATTACCCACTTTTTCGTAATAATCGTGCATCCACTCCCAAGCCTCCATTTCCTGTCCAATGAGATGAAGCAGGTCGTCATCATATATCTTACTGTCCTTCCCATTGATGACGAAAGGCTCATAAACGGAATTCCTCACCTTTCCTAACTCTTGAGGAGACGACAAAGCGATGGAACGATAATTTGCGCATATCTTTTCCCAATCATCTGAGAGGGAATGATTATCCTCATAAATAGAATAGAGCACCGTGGCGAGGACTGCACGCAATGCGACATTGTTTTCCTTCTGCAACAACTGGTCCAATCGTAGAACGGCAGGTTCCAATGAGTCGGGAGCCACTTCCGACTGCATACGGGCACGATAAAGAGCAGCTTTCAGTAATTGACCGTAAGCTTTCTCTTTCTGTGCCTTCCCCTCTATGGTGGATAAATGAGAGATTGCAGTCTGGGGATGGTCCTTGTCAACTGCATCACTCACCTGTTTCCAAAGGCTTTTATAATCTTGTCCAAAAATCCACATAGGCACCAACATGATGATTGCAATAATGGTTAGAGTCTTCTGTTTCATATCGCATCTGTTATTTCTAATTATATGCAAAGATAGGGTAAATCTGTTGAACAACCAATTCCTTTAACGAGATTTAGGGATTCTTCGCAAGCGAAGCGTACTAAAGAAACGGTAATTGTGTTGATAAAGGATAGTCTGAACGATTCCACGAGTAGCAAGATAGAGCACCATCGACAGCCATAAACCATGATTGCCCATGGAATCCATTAATCCTATCACACCTATAAAGAATATCACCGCAGCCACAAAGGAAGAGAGTAGCATCCCACGAGTTGCCGTAATTCCTATAAAGACACCGTCCCACACAAAAGCTGCGACACCCGATATCGGTATCAGATAAGCCCACCATACATATTTCCGTGATACCTCCACCACCTGAGGCTCATCCGTCAACAGACGAAGGAAGGGCATCCCACCTATTATATATATAGCAGAAAACAGGATGACCATGGCAATACCCCATCCGAACAACCGTCTTACCACCTGTTGATAGGCTTCTCTGTTTCTGGCTCCCCAGTATCTGCCACATAACGCTTCTCCCGCATAGGCAAAACCATCCATGAAATAAGAGAAAAAGAGATAGAGCTGCATCAACAGGGTATTGACTGCAAGGATTACTGCTCCCTGACGAGCTCCAGCTGAAGTAAAATAGAGATTCACAGCGACTAAGAATAGGGTGCGCAAGAAAATGTCACGGTTGACACGAAAGAACACAAGCCAGTCGGTGAGTTTTTCCTTCATCAATGATACCTTCCAACGCGACATTCGCCGATAGTAATGCCACCACAGACCCGTAGCGACGACCAATCCCGCATACTGGGCTATGACAGTTCCAATAGCGACACCCTCCACCTTCATACCCAAACCATAGACTAAAGTGAGGGAGGCAAGGATATTCACCACATTCTGCATGATAGATATGAACATGGGAATCCTTGAGTTCTGCATCCCTATAAACCAACCGCTTAGAGAATAGAGTCCTAAAACGGCAGGAGCTCCCCATACTACAATATTAAAATAAGTAATAGACAACAAGCGGACATCATGTGTCGGTCCGATAAACCATAACATCATTTCCCTCAGTGGGTTCTGAAAGATGATAACAATAAGAGAGATGGCAAACGATACTACGACAGAACGCATCAAAAGACGCATCACTTCCTGCATGTCTCTTTTACCACGAGCCTGGGCTGTCATCCCACTGGTACCCATCCTCAAAAACGCGAATACCCAATAGACCAAACTGAAAATCATCGAGCCTACCGCAATAGCACCAATATAGGCGGCATCTCCCATATGTCCGACAATAGCGGTATCTACCAATCCCAAAAGGGGTACGGTAATGTTTGTCACAATAGCAGGTATGGCTATCTGTAAGATTTGTTGGTCTCTCTGATTCATTTTCTTTGCAAAATTACGAATTTCTCAAGAAAAAACACTATCTTTGCGACAAAATACATACTAGCTACGTTATGGAATTAAAAAACAAGAAGTCTACATGGGCAGCACTTGCCACCTTAGGAGTTACTGCTGTTGCGGCAGGAACTACAGCTATCGTAAAGATCCGACAGAAGAAAGAGGAGGCGAAGAAACGTGCAGAACAAAAAAGGCAAAGGGAGAAAGAAACTCAGTCGCTCAAGTTGACGCCTGAGCAAATGATGGTTTACAACGAGGCTGTAAGGAAATTTATCACTCTCAACAACCGTATTTACGACCTACGCCATTATCAGAAAGAGGTGCAACCCTTGATTCAGATGCTTGCTACGGGGAAGGCTGTGAATGAGGACGAGCTGTCCGGCATCGAGGAGGTTGACCTTCTCTGCCATGATATCCGTCAGTTTGTGAACCGCCAGTCACCGTTTATCAGCACCTGTGTGGGAGTCATCAGCGAGGGGGACACCTATGAGGACTTCGTGCACGGACCTATCAACGGGAAATTCGACAAGGAACTGGATCGTGAGGAAGACGGAAATGATGTCGCTGACGGCACACCTATCAAGCATGTGCTGAAATTAGGGTATTACTTCCCTGAGTCATCTATCGCCGCCTATCCTGTCAAATCCATCGTTACCGTATGATCAATCAAGAACTGTTAGCCCCGAAGTCTATCGCTGTCATCGGAGGCTCTAATAATATCCACAAGCCTGGTGGTGCAATGGTTCGCAACATCTTGCAAGGCGACTATCAAGGGACGCTCCGCATTGTTAATCCTAAGGAGGACGAGGTACAGGGCATCAAGGTGTTCCATGATGTCCGTGAGCTACCTCCCACAGAGCTTGCCGTTCTGGTGATCCCCGCCAAGCTCTGTCCTGACGCAGTAGATATTCTTGCCAAGGAGAAAGACACCAAGGCGTTCATTATTATCTCCGCCGGTTTTGGTGAGGAGACGAAGGCTGGTGCGGAGATGGAGCAGCGCATCCTAGACACTTGCGAGCAATATGGGGCAGCACTGATTGGTCCGAACTGCATCGGACTGCTGAACCGCAACCATCACAGTGTATTCACACAACCGATTCCCAAGCTCCATCCAAAGGGTGTTGACTTTGTCAGTGGCTCTGGTGCCACAGCGGTATTCATCCTGGAGAGTGCCGTTATCAAAGGCTTGCAGTTCAACAGCGTATGGTCTATTGGCAACGGCAAGCAGATTGGTATCGAGGACGTGTTGCAATATATGGATGAACACTTCAACCCTGATACCGACTCACACGTCAAACTACTATATATCGAGAATATATCCAATCCTGACAAACTGCTCTTTCATGCCAGCAGCCTCATCCGAAAGGGTTGCCGTATTGCCGCCATCAAAGCTGGCAGCAGTGAGAGTGGCAGTCGTGCCGCCTCGAGCCATACTGGTGCTATCGCCTCCAGTGACTCTGCTGTAGAGGCATTGTTCCGCAAGGCTGGTATTGTACGCTGTCATAGCAGGGAGGAGCTGACTACCGTAGGGTGTATCTTCACTTTACCACCACTGACCGGCAGGCGCTTCGCTATTGTCACCCATGCCGGAGGACCCGGTGTGATGTTGACAGACGCTTTGTCGAAAGGTGGACTGATTGTTCCCAAACTGGAGGGTGATGCAGCCGAGGAGCTGAAGACCAAGCTCTTCCCTGGTTCCAGTGTGGCGAATCCGATTGATATTCTTGCTACAGGTACCCCAGAGCAATTAGGATTAACGATAGATTATTGTGAGAAGCGTTTTGAGGATATTGACGCCATCGCCGTTATCTATGGAACCCCTGGCTTAACCACCCTTTATCAGGCTTACGAGGTACTCCATCAGAAGATACTGGAATGCAAAAAGCCTATCTTCCCCATTCTGCCGAGTCTTCACACGGCAGGTCCTGAGGTAGCGGAGTTCTTAGCGAAGGGACATGTCAACTTCTCTGATGAGGTGACCCTCGCCACAGCACTCTCTCAGATTATGCAGACACCACCCCCTGCCCCACCAGAGGTACAATTGTTCGGGGTGGATATCCCCAAGATTAGGGAAATCATCTCTAGAATATCTAGTACACCTAGTTCTCCTAGTACTACTAGTTCCACTAGTTTCTACCTTCCCCCCGACACGGTCCGCGAGATTTTGTCGTGTGCCGGCATCCCCATTGTCCCTGAGAAGGTATCTTCATCCAAGGACGAGCTGATCGCCTTCGCACAGAAAGTGGGTTACCCTGTCGTGGCAAAGGTGGTAGGACCAGTTCATAAAAGTGATGTGGGTGGTGTGACATTGAATATCCGTACCCCGGAGCATCTCGCATTGGAGTTTGACCGTATGATGAAGATACAGGACGCTACCGCTGTCATGGTACAGAAGATGCTAAAAGGTACCGAATTGTTTATTGGTGCCAAATACGAGGAACGCTTCGGTCATGTGGTACTCTGCGGCTTAGGGGGTATCTTTGTCGAGGTGCTGAAAGACGTGCAGTCAGGTCTTGCCCCACTCTCTGCCGCTGAGGCATATTCCATGATTCACTCTCTGAAGGGCTATAAGATCATAAAAGGTACGCGAGGACAGAAGGGTATCAACGAGCAGAAATATGCTGAGATTATCGTGCGACTCTCCACTCTTCTCCGCTTCGCTACAGAGATCAAGGAGATGGACATCAACCCGCTCCTTGCCGACGAGCAGGATGTGGTTGCCGTCGATGCCCGAATACTGATAGAGAAATAATATATGAACTCATAAAACTATAACAGAACAATGATGGACAACAAACGCTATGGTCATTTTGATGACCAACATCGTGAGTATGTGATTACCGACCCGAAGACTCCGTGGCCCTGGATCAACTACTTAGGTAATGAGGATTTCTTCTCACTCATCTCTAACACTGCCGGTGGCTACTCCTTCTATAAGGATGCCAAGTTCCGCCGCATCACCCGTTATCGCTACAATAACGTGCCAATGGATAATGGCGGACGTTATTTCTATATCAATGACAACGGTACTATCTGGAACCCCGGATGGAAGCCATGCAAGACCCCACTCGACTTCTATGAGTGCCGTCATGGCATGAGTTATACTCGTGTGACGGGCAGAAAGAATGACATAGAGGCAAGTGTTTTGTTCTTCGTCCCCTTGAATACATGGGCTGAAGTACAGAAACTGACCCTCACCAACCAAGGCAAGGAGGTAAAGAAACTAAAACTCTTCTCCTTCGAGGAGTGGTGTCTGTGGAATGCCGCTACGGACATGGAGAACTTCCAGCGTAACTTCTCGACGGGTGAGGTGGAGATTGAGGGGTCGACAATCTATCACAAGACGGAGTATCGTGAGCGTCGCAACCACTATGCGTTCTATCATGTGAACACAGAGATACAGGGTTACGACACAGATCGTGAGACATTCGTGGGTCTCTATAACGAGTTTGCCAACCCCGACGCTGTCGTAGAGGGCAAGTCTCGCAACAGTCACGCCCACGGCTGGAGTCCTATTGCCTCGCATTATATTGAGGTGGAACTGCAACCCGGGGAGTCTCGTGACTTCGTTTTCCTGTTGGGCTATGTGGAGAACGAGCAGGATAAGAAGTTCGCTGCCCCACAGGTCATCAACAAGGAGAAGGCACATGCCATCATCGAGAAGCTGAACACCACAGAGAAGGTGGATAAAGCGTTTGCGGAACTCTGTGACTACTGGGACAAGCTGCTTAATATATATAATGTACGCACGGGAAATGACAAACTCGACCGTATGGTGAACATCTGGAACCAGTACCAGTGCATGGTGACTTTCAACTTCTCTCGCTCGGCATCGTTCTTCGAGAGTGGTATCGGTCGTGGCATGGGCTTCCGTGACTCTAACCAGGACCTCGTGGGCTTCGTTCATCAGATTCCAAGTCGTGCCCGTCAGCGTATCATCGACATCGCATCGACTCAGTTCCCCGATGGTGGTTGCTATCACCAGTATCAGCCATTGACCAAGCGTGGTAATAACGACATCGGTGGTGGTTTCAACGACGACCCCTGCTGGCTCATCTTCGGTACCGTTGCCTATATCAAGGAGACGGGTGACTTCTCGATTCTCGACGAGATGGTGCCTTTCGACAACCAGCCAGGCTCTGAGGTCACCCTCTTCGAGCACTTGAAGGTGTCGATGGATCATGTCATCAAGAACCTGGGTCCTCATCAGTTACCACTCATCGGACGTGCCGACTGGAACGACTGTCTGAATCTGAACTGCTTCTCTTGGGACCCCAACGAGAGTTTCCAGACTACTGAGAACAAGAGCGAGGGCACGAAGGCTGAGTCGCTGATGATCGCCGGACTCTTCGTCGTCACAGCGAAGCAATACGTGGAACTCTGCCAAAAACTCTCCGAGAACTCCGAGAACTCCGAGTACTCCGACGAGGCAAAACGCATGCAACATGCGATTGACGAGATGGTGGCTGCGGTGAAGAAAGACGGATGGGATGGTGAGTGGTATCTCCGTGCCTACGACTTCTTCGGCAATAAGATCGGCTCTCACGAGTGTGACGAGGCGAAGATATTCATCGAGTCACAAGGTTGGTGTACCATGGCACAGATTGGTGCTGAGGACGGTATGGTGGCTAAGTCGCTCGACTCCTGTAAGAAGTACTTGGAGTGTGAGCATGGCATGGTGCTCAACAACCCAGCCTTCACCAAATATATCTATGAGTATGGTGAGATATCGTCCTACCCTGAGGGATATAAGGAGAACGCAGGTATCTTCTGCCACAACAATCCATGGGTCATCATTGGCGAGACCCTTGCCGGTCGTGGTAACGACGCATGGTCACACTATGCGAAGATTCTCCCCTCTTACGTGGAGGAGAAATACCAGACGCTGCATAAGGTGGAGCCATACGTCAACTGTCAGATGGTGGCTGGTAAGGATGCCGCCAAGCCTGGTGAGGGTAAGAACTCATGGCTGACAGGTACTGCCGCATGGATGTGGCTGACGGTCAGCCAGTATATTCTTGGTGTGAAACCTCAGTACGACGGTTTACAGATTGATCCTTGTCTGCCGACGACTGCCAAGGAGTACACCATCCAGCGTAAGTTCCGTGACGCTGATTACACCATCACTGTCAAGAACCCTGACGGCAAGGAGTCGGGTGTCAAGCAGATGGTTGTTGACGGCAAGCCCGTCGAGGGTAACGTCATCCCCTACTCTGCCGGCAAGCATACCGTTGAGGTGACGATGTAAGCAAAAAGAATCATAGGGAAAGGTCCCTATGATTCTTTGATTCTTCATGTGTGATAGAGACTGACTCCCTATCACATTATTTTTTCACCACTTTTTTACCATTGTTGATATAGATGCCGCTGACCGAGGGTGCAGTGCTGAGACGCTGACCATCCAGGGTGTACCACTCGTTGCCGGCGTTCTTCGCCTTGGTGTCTGCCACCTCGTTGACGCCAAGAATCATCCCATTGTCCGTCGACGTATCTTCCTTCAGGTACTTCGTGCCAAGTTCAAAGGTAATATGGTCCATAGGCATGGGGTCAGTACCGAAGTCGAACATCTCAGCATCGTAGTCACCAACATCACTCAGCCAGAATTCGTAGTGACCGCCTTTCTCTGCGGTGAAGGGCTTAGTAATGGTCTTGCCGTTGTTCGATGTGGCAGAGATATAATACTCCACCGTCTTACTCATTCCTAAATTGTTGATGGGAACGGAGCAATACCAACGGTTGCCGTTAGTTTTCAGTTCCACGGTCTGCCATTCTCCCTGATTGATGCGATACACCAGTTGTGCACGCTTAATGCCACTGTTGTTGGTGATGATGGCACTGAAGGGGATTTCTGTCAGTGCGCCCACGCTCACTCCACCATGAATCCGCTTGTGCAGTATGCGAATAGGGCTGTCGGCAGGTATCTGCTTGGTGACGCAGTGGATGGAGCCACCCTGCTCATCCAGTTCACGCATGTCAACGCAATAGAAGGTATAGCCAGGATAGCGCGCCTTCATCAGTTCGATGTTCGCACGGTCCCATTCTGCGGTGGGCATATGGTTCTCGTCAACGGGCGAGAAGCAGGGCTGTATGATGTAGTTGTTCACGATGCAATGGTTGGCATACGAACGGGTGTATCGCGTATATTCGTCTTCGCTGCTGAACTCGCTGCCGTCGTTCTTGGCAGGAAAGGGCAGTCGTCCCATTTCAATGTAGTTGCGACCGAAGAAACTATGCTGCTTGTACATATATTCCGCGTTCTGGTTCACACATTGATAGTCATACCAGTCGTTGTAACTGTCCGGCATCTGCGTAAAGAGGAAACCGTTCTCGTCCCATGTGTCAGCATAGAGGTCTACGTGACCCGTTCCTCCGTCGAACATCAGTCTTGGAAGCACCATCGTCTGACGCTGTCCCAGCATGTCGTGCAATGCCTCTTCCACCTGCTCGGCAGTGAGCGCAGGCTTCTCGGTCTCGCTAATGGTGCTGTAGTCCTCGCCGTCCCATGATATCGGACCATGAGTATCGTCATTACCGTTGTCGTCTATAGCCGACGAAGTCACCAAACCTCCGACACCGTCAACCAGACAGTTACCACCTTCCCATACAACCGTGGTGATGAAGTTACGCATACCCGTCTTCCGGTGCAGTATCGAGGGCAACATGTCATCAATGTCACGATTCCGGTCATAGAAAAAGTCGAGCATCGCCAACTGATCGTCGTCACCGTAGTAGAAGCAGATAGGTCCGCAGTCGCGCAGCCAGTAGGAATTGCCTGAGGCTTCGAAGAATCGCAACAGGTCTGTTCTCAGTCCTTTCTCCCTCATAGTGTTACGCAGCACTCGGGCATCGTTCTCTGACTCCACGCGCACCCAAGCCTCTACACCAGCCTCCTGAATACCGTCCATGATGTTCAGGAATATCGCGGCATGTTTGCTCGTGACATC
>CALFUF010000052.1 GCA_937916405.1 uncultured Prevotella sp. | reverse complement strand
AGTTGTTCGGCTGGAGCCGAACGGTTGAAAGGATGCCACTTTACCCCTCGAAGGACGGGCTAATACCCCAACAACAGTAATCGGATACCCCTACGCAAGGCATTACTCACTGCGATCGGAGGCATCGGAGACAGTGTCACACTAAGGTGTGGGCATCGAGGTAATCCTGTACCTCCTCCTTGTAGGAGTCGGAGACGGGGATGAACTGGTCACCGAAGACAATGCGGAGACGGTCGACCTGTTGGGCGAGCGGCATGTGAACGATGAAGCTGCGATGGGTGCGCAGGAACTCAGGACGGGGTAGGTAGTCCTCAATCTTCTTCATGTTCATGAGACTCATGTTGCGGGTGCCGTCAGCGAGATAGAAACGGACATAGTCTTTCAGTCCCTCGATATACAGGATGTCGTCCAGGTTGACACGTACCAGTTTGTAGTCGCTCTTGATGAACACAAAGCGGTCACGTGCATACAGTTCCTGTTTCTGGGCGATGGTAAACCAGTCGAGTGCTTTGTTGGCGGCAGTGAGGAAGTCGTCATACGAGATGGGTTTCATCAGATAGTCGAGCGCATTCACCTTATAGCCCTCAATGGCATATTGCTGGAAGGCGGTGGTGAATATAATCTTCGTGCTTTCTGGTAGTATCTTGGCAAACTCGATACCAGAGAGTTCCGGCATCTGAATGTCAAGGAAGAGCAGTTGTGCAGGATTGGATCTGAGTTCTTTCATAGCCTCTATGGCACTGCCATAGGTTCCGATCATCTGCAGGAAGGGAGTCTTCTCCACATAGCTTTTTAATAGTCCGGCGGCTAATGGCTCGTCGTCGATGATTGCGCAAGTGATGGTCATAGCTTTATAATTTTGAGATGACTATTTGGGAATGATAGGTCTTGCCGTCGCTGCTGACCCCTTTCTCCCATACATATTGCTCCGGATAGGTGAGGTCAAGGCGACGTTGTACTTGAGAGAGTCCGACACCATGTCCGCTATGGTCCTGCTGATCCTTGGGATAGTTGGAGTTGGTGATGTCGAAGACGATCTGTTTGTTATCCGCAGTCATCCGCAAATGGATGAAGCTGGGGAGGGTAGGGCTGACCCCATGCTTGAAGGCATTCTCGACAAGTGAGATGAAAAGCATGGGCGCCACTTGCTGTTGGGGGGTCTGGATAGAGAACTGGGCATCAATCTCCACAGACTCAGGGAGTCTGATGCGCATCAGTTGGATATAGTTCTGCATAAACTCCACCTCGTCGGCAACAGGAACGGTGGGCTGCTGGTTGTCATAAAGGATATGGCGCAGCATCTTAGACAGCTCCTGTATCGACTCCTGTGCCTTGGGCGTGTCGAAAGCGGTCAAGGCATAGATATTGTTGAGGGTGTTCAGCAGGAAGTGTGGACTGATCTGCCATCGCAACGTGTTCAGTTCCGCCTCCACCCTTGCAGCTTCCTCATCCCGTCTGATACGTTCCGCGCGATACCACTTGAAAGAAAGTTTAATGAGGGTGGCTATCGTGGCGGATATCATCAAGTTAAAGATGTCACGCAGGATGAAGCCAAGGGTGTTCAGCGAGGTGGTGTAGTGCTGATTGGGATGGAACAGTTGACGGGTGTAATCCATCCAGAAATGCAGTCCGATACCTAACGTGATAATCACCACGAAGTTGATGATGAAATAGTAGCGGTGACGACCTGGCACAAAGTAATGCGGTGTGAGCCACAGGAAATTCATGTAGAACACGATCATGAAGGCGATGGGTACTGTACACATGGTCAGGAACTGGACAGGGGTGACACCATGTCCCTGGTTCATGAAAATCATAGGCGACAGGAACATCACCAGCCATGCGGCGATATGCAAGACGATCTCAATTTTCTTATTCATGTCGGATAGCTTCTATAGGATCCATATTGGCAGCCTTCTGGGCTGGGATATAACCAAACAGCACTCCAATAAAGACGCAGACGAGGAAGGACACATAGATAGACCATGCCGGTACACTGCTGGGCATACTAAAGATACTCAGTCCCGCACTTGCCGAACAGCCTACTAAGATACCTAATAGTCCGCCTGTGACACTGATAAGTACTGACTCTATCAGGAACTGCATGGAGATAACCGCTCCTGTGGCGCCTACCGCCATGCGCAGTCCTATCTCCTTGGTGCGCTCTGTCACTGATACCAGCATGATGTTCATGATACCGATACCGGCAACGAGTAGTGAGAAGGCTGCGGCAACGACCAGGATCAGTGTCACCGTATCCATCGTTGACGACATCGTCTCCATCATCTCAGCCTGTGAGCGGATGGTGAAGTCGTCATCGGCGTCTCCCTTAATCTTGTGGTTGTCACGTAGTATCTGGGTCAACTCCTCAATGGCGGCATCAGACAACTCTTCCGTGACAGCCGAACAGACGATACTCGAGTACCATGTCTGTGCCGCTATACGCTTCATCACCGTGGTATAGGGGGCTATTATCACATTATCCTGGTCCATACCCCAAGAGTTATAACCCTTCGACTTCAGCACGCCCACAATACGCATGGGGATAGACTTGAAGCGGATGGTCTTGCCGATAGGGTCGACATTCTCACCAAACAACTCCGTGACGATGGTCTTACCCACCACCACTACCTTGGCGGCTTTTTTGATGTCCTCATCAGTGAAGCACTCACCATCCTCGATCTCCCATTGCTTGATGTCCAGGTACTCAGTAGACTCACCATACATCGACGTGTTGGTGTTGTTATTACCATAGATGACCTGTCCGCTTGCCGTCACCTCAGGCGATACCTTCGTGACGAACTTCTTCTCACGCATAATACGCTCATAATCCGCTTGCTTCAGTGTCTGCATGCTGGACGGGTCCTGACGGACTCCACCACGCATATCGGCACCTGGGCGGATGGTCAGCAGGTTGGTGCCCATCGTCGACAATTCCTGGCGGATACTCTCCTTCGACCCTTGTCCTATCGCCATCATGATGATGACGGCAGCCACTCCGATGATAATACCGAGCATGGAGAGGAAGGAGCGCATCTTGTTATTTGCCACTGCCTTGAAACTGACTTTGAAAAGGTTTAGTATATTCATTGTTAATCGTCTTGCGGTTTAGGCAGGGCGGCAAGAGCCTCGGCTGCCGACTTGATATTCGTATTGATGGTGTCCTCGCGTATCTTACCGTCACGCAGATTGATGTTACGACTGCTGTACTCAGCAATCTCCGGGTTGTGGGTCACGAAGATAATCGTGTGTCCCTGTCGGTATAACTCCTGAAAGAGCACCAGCATCTCAAAAGAGGTGCGTGTGTCAAGGTTACCAGTTGCCTCGTCGGCAAGGAGCACGGCAGGGTCGTTGACCAGAGCACGGGCAATAGCGACACGCTGCATCTGTCCTCCCGACATCTGGTTGGACTTATGCTCCAGACGGTCACCCAGTCCTACCGCCTCTAATGCCTTGACGGCAGCGGCACGACGCTGCTTGGCATCATACTTATTATTATACATCAGTGGCAACTCCACGTTCTCCACGGCAGTGGTCTTCGCCAGCAGGTTGTAGTTCTGGAACACGAAGCCGATCTTCTGATTACGCAGATGAGCACGCTGGGTCTTCGACATCGTACGGACAGGTACCCCATCGAGGAAATATTCCCCGCTGGTAGGGGTGTCCAGACAACCAAGCTGGTTCAGCAAAGTCGACTTACCAGAGCCGGAAGTGCCTTGAATGGTGACAAACTCGCCCTCGTAGATCTTGAACGAGACACCACGCAATGCCTTCACCGTCTCACTGCCCACCTGAAAGTAACGCTTCACGTCTTGCAGCTCGATGACGACTTTACGGTTTTCCGTTGGTTGTTTGCCATTAGCACTTTGCTCCATATCCTACTTCTTTTGGTTATTACCGTTCTTGTTGTTATTGTTTCGTGGATGTGGCATGAAGGGGTTGCTTGCCTGCTGTTCTCCTCCAGAGACTTCACCGCCGGCGATATTGAAGTCGACAAGAACCTCCGTACCTTCCTTGATGCCGCTCTTGATCTCTGTCAGTATACCATTGCTGGTACCTGTCTCCACCTTGTAAGCCTTAAAGGTGTTTCCTTCCTTCGTCCATAACTTATGGTCACCCTGACAGTCTGCGATCTGCTCTCCCTCGCTGAGGATAGCCTCATTAGGTGTGAAGCGTAATGCCTTTGAGGGAACGGCAAGGGCATTGTTCAACTCTAAGGTGAAGATAGTGACATTAGCCGTCAGTCCGGGCATGAGTTTCAGGTCTTTATTCGGAGCGGAGATCACCACCTCGTAAGTCACCACATTACTCTCTGTGGTTGCCTGCTGACGTACCTGTGTCACTCGTCCCTCGAAGGAGTCGTCTGGGAAGGCGTCAACCGTAAAGGTCACACGCTGTCCTTCTTTCACTCCACCGATATCCGCCTCATCGATGTCCGCAATCACACGCATATCCGTCAGGTCTTGGGCGATATTGAAGAGCTCAGGGGTATTGAAGGAGGCGGCAACGGTTTGTCCTTCCTCTACTGATTTCGACAATACCACACCGTCGATAGGGGAGGTGATGGTGGCATAGCCCAGGTTGGTCTGTGCCTTATGAACACTCTCACGGGAGGAGTTCACCGTCTGACGTGCTTTCTCGTAGGAGAGACGAGCGTTCTCATAGTCGTTGGCACTGACGAGTCCCTTGTCATAAAGGGTCTGGTACCTGTTGAAGTTCGCCTGTTCGTAGTTCAGGGTACTTTGTGCTGACGCAAGGTTCGCCTTTGCCGTGTTCAGCTCACTGGTCAGGTTGGTCTTGTCGAGCTCGGCGATGACTTGCCCTTTCTTCACCACGCTATTGTAGTCGACATAAAGCTTTGACACGATACCGCTGACCTGTGTACCAACGGTCACGGAGGTGACAGGCTCGATAGTACCTGTTGCCGTGATGCTGGTGTGGATGTTCAGTTTTTCTACTTTCGCTGTCTCAAACGAGACTTTCTCTTCTTTCTTTCCTCCTAACAGCAGGAAGTAAACGAGGACAAGGAGGGCTACAACACCCACACCAATCCATACTTTCTTGTTCTTCATATATCTTTTTTGTTTTATATTTTCAATGTTTCCCCTTCGTAGAAATACAGCAGTTGCTGGTTCAAGATGGTCAAGTACTTACTCTGTAACTTGTTCTGCTGCGCTTTGAGCAGTTTGTCCTTACCAGTCATCAGCTCGATGATGTTCTTTAATCCTAAATGGAATTGTTCCGACAACAAATCGTAACTGGCTTGCTCGCTGGCGACGGAGCTCTGGGCTGCCTTGAACTTCTGTTGGTTGGTGTTGGCATCCAGCCAATAGCCCTCAACGGTAGCGTAGAGGTCTTTCTGCTCGTTCTGGATATCCAGCAAAGCCTGCTCCCTTTGTATCTGTGCTTTGTTGATAGCCGTCTTCGTCTTACGATTGTCGAAGATGGGAATACTGAGGGAGGCACCGATGGAGGCATCGAAGTTCGTCTTCATCTGGGTACCCCATTCATTAGAACTCATGGAGGCGGTACTTGTCCCCACACCTCCGGAAAGACTGACGGTCGGCAGGTGTCCAGCCTTGGCAATCTTCATCTGCAGGTCGCTCGACTTTAAATCGAGTTTGGCATTCTGTATCTCTGGTCGCTGTGCCAATGCCTTCTCGTAAACACCAGTTAATGAGGGGATCTCCGCCAGCGCCTGCTCGTCAGAGGCTTCAAGGGTCACAATGTCAAATTCCTGCTCACCAGTG
This sequence comes from uncultured Prevotella sp., assembly GCA_937916405.1. Taxonomy (GTDB): domain Bacteria; phylum Bacteroidota; class Bacteroidia; order Bacteroidales; family Bacteroidaceae; genus Prevotella. The sequence goes on along the minus strand of CALFUF010000052.1, from coordinate 15,230 downwards.
ATCTCCAGCAGCTGTTTCAGTTCCAGTTTATAGTCGGCAAGGTTGCTCTTTGCCTCTACAAGGTTATACTCATCAGTGGCTCGTTGGGCTGTGAGTTGGGCAAGGTCAGCCTTCGACATCTTACCGACTTCCACCATCTCCTTACCTCGCTCCTCGTTCTTCTTACTGGTCTCCAGACTCTCCTCATTGACATGGATAGCCTCGTTGAGATAAAGGACCTGGATATATAGTTGGGCGATACGCTCTTGGATGGAGTTGGCTGCCTCTGCGATATCCAAGTCAGCCTGTTCCTCAGCGACCTTGTTGAGTTTCAACTGGTTGCGGTTCTGATTACCGTTCCATACGGTCCAGGAGGCATTAACCCCATACGTACCATTATAATACGTCTTATTGACTTTAGTGTTAACGGTACCGTTGGACACGGTGGTCGTACCAGTCCCAAGCCACGGACGGTAACCCACAGTCTGGTTGGTAGACGCATTGAGAGAGGGCAGCAGTGCCGCCTGCGACTGCTTTCTTGTCTCTGTTGCTGTCTTTTTCATCAGTCTTGCCTGTTGCAGGGTGATGTTGTTCTGCATCGCATAATCGATGCATTCTTGTAATGTCCATTTCCTCTGTCCGAACAGTACGCTGGTCAGTAGGAAAAGAGACATTGTTAGAAAGATTCTTTTCATCTTAATACCTATTTTATACTTGTTTTTTGTTCATTTTGACGGTGCAAAAGTAGGAAGAATCCAATAAAAGGAGAAAAGAAATAGATAATTATTTCGAGTTAGTAGAAATAATTAATCAAAACTTCGATAAAGGTGAGAATTGTTAACAGTTATTTAGGTTTGGGGCATTTTGGTTGAAAATGTGACAAAAATTTCCTTGTGTCAATAAAAAGCAGTATATTTGCATCGCCAATTATATCATGGCACATACAATGAAGAAAGGAATAGTATATGTTTTGTGGGCTCTTCTGGGGGCTACGGTGCTGACTGCGGCTTTCTCCTTTTGGGCTATAAATAATGGTTGGATAGGGTACATGCCTCCCATAGAAGAGTTGCAGAACCCCATCAACAGATATGCGACACAGGTTTATAGTTCTGATGGTAAGATTATGGGTACGTGGAACTATAACCGTGAGAATCGTGTATTGGTGGACTACTCACAATTATCTCCAGCATTAGTACAGGCACTGGTGGCAACGGAGGATGTTCGTTTCTATGATCACTCAGGCATCGACTTCATCGCACTGGGACGTGCTATTGTCAAGCGTGGCATCCTTCGGCAGAAGAGTGCTGGTGGTGGCTCTACCATCACCCAGCAGCTTGCCAAGCAGCTTTACTCTGGAACGGCGCATAGTGTGATGGAGCGACTACTCCAGAAACCCATCGAGTGGGTGATAGCCGTGCAGTTGGAGAAGAACTATACGAAGGACGAGATTATCGCGATGTATCTCAACTACTTTGACTTCCTTCATAATGCGGTGGGTATCAAGACAGCGTCAAATACATATTTCGGCAAAGAACCGAGAGACTTGACTGTCAATGAGGCGGCAACACTCATCGGTTTGTGTAAGAACCCGTCATACTTTAATCCCGTTCGGTATCGTGAGAGAAGTCAGGAGCGTCGTAATGTCGTACTGGGACAAATGGTCAAGGCAGGTTATCTCTCTGATGCCGATTACCAGAAATATTCCGCTGAGCCGTTGAAGCTGAATTTCCATGTATCCGACCATAAGGATGGTGTCGCCGTCTATTTCCGTGATTTCCTTCGTCGTTATATGATGGCGAAGAAACCGGAGCGTGCCGACTATCCCTCGTGGAATATGGTGAAATACCATCAGGACTCCATCAACTGGGAGACAGATCCGCTCTATGGATGGTGTAATAAGAACCGTAAGCGTAATGGCGATAATTATAATGTCTATACGGATGGCTTGAAGGTGTATACCACCATCGACTCCCGTATGCAGGAATATGCCGAGCAGGCAGCCCGTGAGCATATCGTGAAATACCTGCAGCCAGCCTTTGACAAGGAGAACCGTGGTCGTAAGAGTGCTCCCTATTCAGGTAACTTGTCTGCCGAGCAGGTCAATAAGATCCTGATGCGCTCTGTCCGTCAGTGTGAGCGTTACAGAGTACTGAAAGAGTCTGGGGCTTCTGAGGAGGAGATCAAACGCTCGTTCAACACCAAGACTGAGATGTCGGTATTCACGTATCGGGGTGAGAAGGATACCATCATGACTCCACTCGACTCTATCCGTTATTATAAGTCGTTCCTGCGTTGCGGGTTTATGAGTATGTGTCCCCAGAACGGTCATGTGAAGGCATACGTAGGAGGACTTGATTTCATGCATTTCGCCTATGACATGTGTATGGAGGGTCGCCGTCAGGTGGGATCTACCATCAAACCGTTCCTCTATTCGCTGGCAATGGAGAATGGCTTCTCGCCATGTGATGTCGCTCCCAATGTGCAAGAGACCTATATCGTTGGTGGACGTGCATGGACTCCTCGTAACGGCAGTCGTGCCCGCTATGGTGAGATGGTGACCCTGAAATGGGGTCTTCAACAGTCGAACAACTGGATATCTGCATATTTGATGAGCAAACTTAATCCATCGGCTTTCGTAACCTTGTTGCATGAGTATGGCATCAACAATCCTGAGATTCATCCCTCGATGGCACTCTGTCTTGGACCGTGTGACATCACGGTGGGTGAGATGGTCAGCGCCTACACGGCATTTGCCAATCATGGTATCCGTACGGCTCCTCTGTTTGTGACGAGAATTGCGGACAATGAGGGAAATACCATCGCTGAGTTCCAGCCTCGCATGAATGAGGTCATCAGTGAGGAGAGTGCCCATAAGATGCTCTACATGCTGCAGGCTGTTGTGGATGGTGGTACTGCTGGACGATTGCGTTATAAATATAATATTCCAGGTGCTATCGCCGGTAAGACAGGTACCACCAACAATAATAGTGACGCTTGGTTCATGGGTATCACCCCTACACTGGTCAGTGGTTGCTGGGTAGGTGGTGAGGATCGTGACATTCACTTTACCATGACGAGTATGGGACAAGGTGCAGCCGGAGCCCTCCCGGTATGGGCATATTACATGAAGAAAGTTTATGACGACAAACACCTGGGGTATAATGGGGAAGCCGTTTTCGATCTGCCTGCCGGGTATAATCCCTGTCAATTTGATGACTCAGGTTTGGAAGATGTTTCTGAGGAGGATGGAGAACAGATTTTTGAGTAAAAGAAATCCTTGTTATGCAAATAGCAAAACAGGGATTTCTTTTATACTATGTTCGTTCAGTTCTTCAGGTAATTTTGCTTGAAAGCAATGATATTGTTGTCTATTTCTGATTGCAGAATCTTATGCTTACCCCAATAGCGATCAAGTGATGTAGACTGGGTGTAAAGGAGCTTATAATGCTCTTCCAAAGATGTCTGGAGAAGGATGATGTCATTATACCAATCAATGTCGGCGCCTTTGAGTGCTTTAATCTCAGTAGCAATGGAGTCAAGATATTGTTTTATCTCTTGACAATTGTTGTTATAAGTATCCTCTATCACCTTTAATTGCGTTTCATCATTGATGGTAGGAGTGAACTTTTCAGACCATATCTTATATCTTGCAGAAGCAGCAAGTCTTGTATATTTCTCCCCTTGCTCAATCAGGCTGATACAACGTTGTTTCTGTGCGTCGTAGTTCTGTTTATGGCAACCAATAATGATTGAGACAACCAATAATACAAGAATTTTTTTCATGTTACTAATAATAGTATTGATGGGTATATTACTGATGCTGCTCACGAAGAAGGTCATTGACGGTCTTCACTGGATTGAAGGTGCCAAGGGGTACTTCAACGAAAATCGTGTTCCAGTCGCTCATCGCACCATTCCAGAGTCCTGGCAACTCCAGTGCCTGAAGCTCCTTACCGCTCTTCGACTTCTGAGAGATGAAACCAGTCGTCGGGTCAACATACTTCGGAAGATCAAAGGCATTGCCCTTATAATCCTTCACAGCACAAACGAGGTCAACAGGATTGAAGTGAGTGCCTTTGGTGAACATCTCCATATACTCCTTGTTAGACTTGTCGATCTGTGAGCTTTCCAAAATCTGCAGGGATACAGTACCATCCTGGTTATAGGTCAGGAACGGACCACCTCCAGGCTCACCCACGTTCTTCACTACGCCACAGACACGCATCGGGCGGTTCAGCTTGTTACGCAGGTAAATGACCAGTTCGGCATCCTCCAGGTTCTTGATATCTGCCTTACGACAGCAGAGGTCTTGCTGTACGAAACGGATGATTTCCTCTATTTCCTCGTGAGTATACTTACCAGTATCCAGCAGACGCAGGTAGTCGAAAGCTTTCTGCTGTAATGTGACCAGTATGCCGGCGATAATCTGCTTCCATTCTACGGTCTCTGGTTTCAGGCGATCAGGTACTACGTTGTCGATATTCTTCACGAAGATGACATCTGCCTCAATCTCATTCAGATTCTCAATCAGGGCACCGTGTCCACCTGGGCGGAACAGCAAAGAGCCGTCACTGTTGCGGAATGGTGTACCGTCGGGATTAGCGGCAATCGTGTCAGTAGATGGCTTCTGCTCAGAGAAAGTGATGTCGTACTTAATACCATACTTCTTGGCATAGCCGTCAGCCTTCTGTGCCACCTTCTGTTTGAAGAGCTCCATGTGCTCATGAGAAACAGTGAAGTGAACATGTGCCTCACCATTGGAAGCGGCATACAGCGCACCCTCTACCAAGTGCTCCTCCATAGGAGTGCGAGAACCCTCAGGATAGTTGTGGAAGAGAAGTAATCCCTTAGGGAGCTGTCCATAGTTCAGTCCCTCCGCTTTCAGCATGTTGGCGGCGACAGCCTTGTAGTTACTGGCAGCGATAAGTTCCTTGATACCCTTGCCCTCGTTCTTCTGGCAAGCGGCATCCAACTCTCCGTAGAAAGCGAATTTCTCAATATTATCGAAATACTTCTTCTCGAAATCAGTAGTAGGCACGTCATAGTCGGCATCCACAAAGGCGAACATGTCCTTGAACATACGGCTGGCGGCACCACTGGCAGGAACGAATTTCACAACACGCTTGCCGGCAGCTTTGTACTGCTCCCATGCTTGGACATACTTCTTGCGGTCGTCCTCGTTAGGAGCGACGATACCACGTTCTATACTTGCGGCAGCTTCCAGCTTTAGGAATGGAAAACCGGTTTTAAACTGTCCGAGCTGACGCTCGATCTGCGCTTCACTGATACCCTTTTGGGCTAGTTGTTTTAGGTCTTGCTGTGATAACATAATATTAAAATTTATTTAGTAGATTCTAATCTGCAAAGATATGGAAAATCCATGATAAAACCAAATGTTTTGCCAAATATTCTTTTATATGCTGTTTTTTTCTTACCTTTGCACCCAATTATTAATAAGGTAAGTCTAATTAAATAAAATAAGAAAGAAAATGAAAGCATTTGTTTTTCCCGGACAGGGAGCACAGTTTGTAGGAATGGGTAAAGACCTTTACGACAACAATCCTATCGCAAAGGAACTTTTTGAGAAGGCTAATGATATTCTGGGTTATCGCATTACCGATATCATGTTTGAGGGAACCGATGAGGACCTGAAGCAGACGAAGGTGACACAGCCCGCAGTATTTCTTCACTCAGTGATTTCCGCTATCTGCATGGGTGATAAGTTCCAGCCAGAGATGACCGCAGGTCACTCGCTGGGTGAGTTCTCCGCACTGGTTGCTGCTGGTGCCCTGAGCTTTGAGGATGGTTTGAAACTGGTGTATGCCCGTGCTATGGCAATGCAAAAGGCATGTGAGGCACAGCCCTCAACAATGGCGGCAATCATTGGTCTTCCCGACGAGAAAGTAGAGGAGGTTTGCGCTGCAGTCAGCAAGATGGGTAAGGGTGTCTGTGTCGCCGCTAACTATAACAACCCCGGACAATTGGTTATCTCAGGCGATATTGAGGCTATCAATGAGGCTTGTGAGCAGTTGAAGGCAGCAGGTGCAAAACGTGCGTTACCTTTGAAGGTGGGTGGTGCTTTCCATTCTCCTTTGATGCAGCCTGCTAAGGATGAGTTACAAGCTGCCATTGAGAAGACAGAAATCAAGACTCCTAAATGTCCTGTTTATCAGAACGTGGATGGTAAACCTCATACGGATGCCACTGAGATTAAGAAGAACCTGATTGCTCAGTTGACAAGCTCTGTACGCTGGACACAAAGTGTTCAGAATATGATTGCCGATGGTGCTGACGACTTCACAGAGTGTGGTCCTGGTAAGGCATTGCAAGGCATGATTGCGAAGATCAATAAAGAAGTGTCTGCACACGGCATTGAGTAATCAATGAAAGAGAAAGTAATCATCTACCAAGTGTTCACCCGTCTTTTCGGTAATAGGAACACGACATGCCAGGAGAACGGAACCATCGAGGAGAATGGTTGCGGTAAGTTTGCCGACTTCTCTCCGAAAGTACTGAAAGACTTGGCACAGATGGGTATTAGTCATGTGTGGTATACAGGTGTTATCCGTCATGCAACCACGACAGACTATACCTCTTATGGTATTCCCCGACAGCACGCCGCTGTTGTCAAAGGAAAAGCAGGCTCTCCCTATGCCATCACAGACTATTATGACGTTGACCCTGATCTGGCGATGGATGTCAATCAGCGTATGCGGGAGTTTGAGCAATTGGTGGAGCGTACCCATGAGGCGGGATTGAAAGTCATCATCGATTTTGTCCCGAATCATGTGGCTCGCCAGTATCACTCTGTTTGCAAACCAGAAGGTGTAAAGGACTTAGGAGAGGATGATGATACTAATAGAGGTTTCGACCCAGTCAACAATAACTTCTACTATTGTCCAGGACAGCGTTTTACACCCTATTTCGATCTTTACCATGGGGAGCAGGAGCCTTATCTGGAGGAACCTGCCAAGGCTACAGGTAATGACCATTTCGATAATGCCCCTCGTAAGAACGACTGGTATGAGACGGTGAAGCTGAACTATGGTGTTGATTACTATGCAGGTGGGATAGGATATTTTGATCCTATTCCTGATACCTGGAAGAAGATGACGGATATCCTGTTGTTCTGGGCTTCCAAAGGTATTGATGGCTTCCGTTGTGATATGGCAGAAATGGTTCCTGCCGATTTCTGGGCTTACGCCACCATGATAGTCAAGAAGAAATACAAGGATATCGTCTTTGTCGGTGAGGTGTATAATCCTAACGAGTATCGTCATTATATCACTTCTGGTTTCGACTGGCTTTATGACAAAGTGGGGATGTATGACACCATGCGTAATGTGATCTGTCATCATCAGCCAACCTCTGCTATCAGTAATGCCTGGCAGCAGACGGATGATATCCGTGACAACATGCTTTACTTCTTGGAGAACCATGACGAGCAGCGTATCGCCAGCGACTTCTTTGCTGCAGATGCAGTGAAAGGTGTTCCTGCGATGATTGCTTCCCTGTTGATGCAACAGAATCCTTTCATGCTCTATGCCGGTGAGGAGTATGGTGAGCATGGCATGGATAAAGAGGGCTTCAGTGGCAATGATGGTCGTACCACCATTTTCGATTATTGGAGCATAGATACACTTTGTCGTGCAGCAGAGAAGAAACTGACGGCTAAGGAGAAACAATTATATGATATCCACAAACGGGTAATGCTGATTGCTCGAAAAGAGAAAGCTGTGAGGGAAGGAGATTTCTTCGACCTCATGTACGTCAATCAACAACTGGAGCGTCAATATGTGTTCCTTCGCAAAGCAGGTAAGGATCTCTTGATGGTTGCCGTTAACTTTGATGACTATGCTGTAGCAGTGGATGTGAAGATTCCTGCTCATGCCTTCGATTACTTGAAGATCCCGGAGGGCGTATATGCTGTGACGGATCTGTTGACAAAAGAGAAGGAGGATACAGCGTTGCAACCAGACGGCACCATTCGTCTAACGATGGATGCACGAGGAGGATATGTCTTAAAGTTTAAATTGTAAGGTATGGAAGACTATATACTGAACGAGCATCATAAGGAAGAGTTTCCACCAGCCCATACGGCGGAGCATCTTTTGAACCAGACAATGATACAGCTGTTTGGATGTGAGCGTTCTTACAATGCCCATATAGAGCGGAAGAAGAGTAAAATGAGCTTCCATATCGATCACAAGCCGACTCGTCAGGAAGAAAAAGAGATTGAGCGTCGGATGAATGAATTGATAGAAGCAGATTTGCCTGTAACTTTTGAGTATGTGACAAAGGACAGTCTTCCAGATGGTGTTTCGGCAGAACGTCTTCCAGATGATGCCTCAGAAACCATCCGGTTGGTACGTATTGGTGACTATGATGTCTGTCCGTGCATTGGCAAACATGTTCGTTCCACCAGCCAGATAGGTAGATTCGAGATGCTCGGTACCAACTGGGACGAGCACGAACGCTCGTTCAGGGTCAGGTTTAAAATCGTATAATTGGATATAATGAAAAATCCCAACCGCTCAGGTTGGGATTTTTCATTGTCCTTATTATGGTAATTCAACTTTCATAAACACTGGGTAGTGGTCGGAATAGGTCAGGTCTGTCTTGTAATAATTCAGACCTTTCATCGTCTGGCTATGGAAGATATAGTCGATACGGGCACTCTTCTTACCACGATAGGTCCCCATCCATCCGCCGCGACCACATTCCTTGAAACCGTCTACTAAGTCGCCTAGCATCGTTTTGTAAACGTAAGAGTAGGGGACATCATTGAAGTCACCACAGACAATACAAGGAACCTCGGAGGAACGTATCTCGTTAGCAATGATATTTGCCTGTGCCGCACGGAACAGCATACCTAACGAATAATTGCCATAGATAGCGTTCAATACTCGGTTCTTACTGACATCGTATCCCTGCGCCTCTAAACTATTTGCATGGGACATCGTGCTATTGATACCCGTAGTCTCTAAGTGTACACTAAACACACGAAAAACCTGACCGTTGACATCAATATCGGCATACATACCAGCTTGGTTAGAGTCCTCAAAGAGAAATGGTTTCATCTTCTTGATAGGGTAGCGGCTGAAGATGACAACATCCTTTCCTGCTTTAGCGACGTATGGGAAATATTCTTTATAGGAATTCGTATTGTTGACATCTCCGCCAGTCTCCATATATTCCTGAACACAGAAAACATCCACTTTCTGTCGTTTCATCTCCGCCAAGATGTCTAATGCCAAGAACCCCGAAGTCTCTCTGTTGAATCTTTCCACGTTATAGGTGGCGATCTTCAATCCCTTCTGTGCGTCTCCTATTTTCTCATCTACAGAACCAAATTGGAAAACGGTTCCAATATAGGGGATACAGCAGAGGATAGTGACCAATGGGAGGATGGCGATAAGCCAGCGTTTGCGAACAAGCCAGTAGATCAATAAAAGGAAATTAGCTATGATCAGGAGAGGGAGGATATATACCACCATGGCACGCGCCATGTTTCCTACTGGATTAACATCTCCTCCGAACAAGCCTAAGAATGTATAGGCGGATACAATAAGCTGTAGCACGAGAAACATCATCGCTACATACTTATATACAGCAAGTTTTCCCATATATGTGGTTTTATTATTTCAAGAATTTCTGAATCTTATCCAGCAAGTCCTCTACACGGAAAGGTTTTGCCATGAACTCATTACATCCAGCCTCCATAGCCTCTTTGATATTCTCATCGAAGGCATAGGCACTCAATGCGATAACAGGTATGTCATGGTTTACCTCTTTGATAATACGAGTAGCGTCAAGACCATTCATATCTGGCATGCGGATATCCATCAAGATGAGGTCAGGGTGCTCGTCCTCACAAAGTGTTACAGCCTCAATACCATTGTGGGCACGTAGCAGACGATAACGTTTCGACAGGACAACTTTTACTAACTCGTAGTTGTTGTCCTCGTCCTCTGCAACCAAAATCAGTGGTGCATTGGCAACATCTGTACGAGTACTGACACGAATCGTTCTGGAATTAGTGGTGATACGGGTGTTCTTGGCAACGCCCCCAATCGTACCTTCAAAGGGGAATTTGAAACGGAAGGTGGAGCCTTCGCCCAATGTTGAGGAAACACTAATGGTACCACCCAGTTTCTCCACGATGATCTTGCTAAGCGGCAGACCTAGTCCATAACCATTTTGGTTGGTCTCTGCGTCTTTTGACACATAAGTCTTGAAAATATCGTTGATATCCTCTGGAGCTATTCCTGAACCTGTATCAGATACATAGAATTCAACCTCTTGACCATCATTCAACATGCGATAGCCATATGTGATATTTCCTTTTGAGGTGTGCTTCAAAGCATTACTAATCAGGTTTGAGAACACCTGCATGATACGGTTGGCATCTGTATTGAGGGTGACAGCCATGTTTGGCTTGGTCCAGTTCATCTGCACAGTCTCGGGGCATCTGAACTTGAAGGTGTTCATGAGATTTCTGCAAAGTTCATTCAGGTCGGTCATGGACTTTTTAATAGCCACTTCACCTGACTCGACTCTCGATAAGTCAAGAATCTCGTTGATGAGGGTTAACAGACGGGCATTATTGCTCTCGATAATCTCCATGTACTTAGAACGCTCTTCTTGAGAGTCTGTCTCACACATGACTCTGGAGAAACCTTCAATGGCATTCAGGGGAGTACGAATCTCATGACTCATATTAGCAAGGAAGAGGGATTTCATCTTACTTGCTTTCTCTGCTTCTTTAGCTTTAGACTCGTATTCCTCCAATTTGGTATTAGCAGCAAGCAATTTCGCGTTTGCTGCATCCAATCTGACATTGGCTTCAGCTATTTTTTGTAAGAGTATGTCACGTTCGTCTTGATTCATTCTTCTAACAAAATGACAATAATATTCTGCAAAGGTATAAATAATTCCTCAAATAAACAAAAGAATTTAATGCTTTTTATCCTCTTTTTGCTTTTTCCCAAGCACCACTGCTCTTGTGACTTTTTAGATAACTCATTCCCCTGAAAATGTTAAGATTCATAAACAGGAAATAGTAGGGTACATATAGCAGCTTGTTCTTCTTTCCATGTTTCTCTAAATAGTATCCAAGAAAAGCTGCAGCATAAAATATTATCTGCATGCCCCATAGTAAGTTATAGATTCCTCCTGCTTTCAGAAATACTAATAGTACATTCAGAGGGATCAGTAAGAATAGAGCGACAGGGGTGATGCTCCAACGCAACACACGGTGGGACACAAACTGGAAAGCGACAATAGGTTGACGGAAGGGGTTCATCATGTCACGAAGCCACCAGATACTCTGTAGACCACCTGCGGCAATACGACGCTTACGTTTCGATTCCTCAGCTAAGTCAGCGGAGCCGTATTCCATGGCATAGGCATTGGGGGTGTATGCGATTTTGTAACCTTTGTCCACCATACGGAGCGACATGACAAAATCGTCAAGGAGGGCGTTCTCTGGCATTGGTTCATAAAGAGACCTTCTGATGGCACAGAGCTCACCAGCGGCACCCATAGCAGAGTATAGTTCTCCATCCCAGCGTTTTAAGGTGCTCTCATATTTCCAATAGAGACCTTCGCCCTCAGCGGCGGCTTGTCCCTCATGGCGTGCAGCTACTCTTTTCTCACCAGCCACACAGGCAACCTGTGGGTCCATAAAGCAACGTACGATTTCCTGAATTGACTCAGGGTTCAGCATCGTGTTGGCATCAGTCATCACGACGAGCTCGTCCTTCACCTCTCCGAGCCCGTGGTTCAGAGCAGCTGTTTTGCCTCGGCGTTCAGGAGAATAGATCACCTGTACGTCAGGATACTTAGCGAGATAGTCGTTGGTACCGTCATTAGAACCGTCAGTCACCCATACAACGTGCAGTTTAGGGTAGGTGATCTGATGGGTGTTCTCCATCTTGATATCCACGATATCCTGCTCGTTGTATGCGCAGATCATCAGAGTTACCTCTGGTAGTTCCTCATCGGGAGGCAGTTGCGCCTTTTTCGGTTTTCCTTTGATTAACCGTTTCAGGCGAACCAGTACCCATAGCAGGATACCGTATCCCAGATAGGTATAGAATACCAGAAAGAGGCATATCCAGAAGATAACTTTCAAGGTGACCATGACCCGACGTTATTTATTCGTTTGTTTCTATTTCCTCCTGCATGTCAATATACTGGCGGTCCTTGTCGTAGAACTCATATTGCAGGAAAGCCAGTTTCTGAGAAGGAATAATCCGTATTCCCCAGCCATATTTCATCTGCCAGCGTCGTTTCAGCGAGACAATGCCTTGGTTGATGTAGGCGGCGACGTAAGGGTGTACATGGAGTGAGAAAGACTTGATGCCTATCTTATTGACTAAGCGGTCAATCTTGCTCTCCAACTGGTCCGTAAACAGGATGGACGACTTGATCTTTCCCTTGCCGAAACAAGTAGGACAGGTCTCCTCAACGTTGACATCCATGGCAGGACGTACACGTTGACGGGTAATCTGCATCAGTCCGAACTTACTTAGTGGCAGGATGTTATGGCGGGCACGGTCTTTCTCCATGTTCTTACACATCCGCTCATAAAGCAATTGGCGGTCTTCTGCAAGATTCATGTCAATAAAGTCGACCACGATGATACCGCCCATGTCTCGGAGACGTAGCTGACGAGCCAACTCGTCGGCAGCACCGAGGTTGACCTCCAGTGCGTTCGCCTCTTGTCCATTCTCTGCACGCGTTCTGTTGCCACTGTTCACGTCAACCACGTGCATCGCCTCTGTATGCTGGATAATCAGGTAGGCGCCACGTTTATAGTTGACAGTCCGTCCGAACGAAGATTTCAGTTGCTTGGTGACATTGAAATTGTCGAAGATAGGTACTGTGCCTGTATACTGTTTGACTATGTCTTTCTTATCTGGAGCAATCAGACCGACATAGTCTTTTATCTGCTGGAAGATGTCCGTATCGTTGACGTAGATACCATCATAAGTGGGATCGAAGAGGTCGCGTAGCATAGCAACGGCCCTACCGGTCTCCTCATAGGCAAGAACAGGTGTTGTCTTTGCCTTCTGTACTTTTGCGATAGCATCATCCCAGCGTTTTACCAATACTTTCATCTCAGCATCAAGCTCTGCGACACGCTTTCCTTCGGCAGATGTCCTGACAATAACGCCGAAGTTCTTGGGCTTGATACTTTGGATGAGTTGTTTCAGACGTGTACGCTCTTCACCTTTCTTGATCTTCGAAGAGACAGAGACTTTCTCCTGGAAGGGCATCAATACCATATATCTGCCTGCAAAACTGAGGTCGCAGGTGAGTCGTGGGCCTTTTGTTGAGATAGGTTCCTTGACAACCTGTACTAGTATTTCCTGTCCTTGCTTGAGTGTGTTCTGCACGCTTCCCTCTTTGGGTAGATCGGGCAGACGGCTAGCTTTAGAGATGGGGAATAGTCGTTTCCTGTCACTTTGTACCTGTTTAAGGTATTTCTCGTAAGAGCTGAAATGAGTGCCTAAGTCAAGATAGTGTAAGAAAGCATCACGCTCTGAGCCCACATCCACGAAACATGCGTTCAGTCCAGGCATCAGTTTGCGTACCTTGCCTAGATAAATGTTGCCGACAGAGAAGGAAGCCTCTCGTTTCTCGTTCTGATATTCCACCAGATCTTTATCTTCGAGCAGGGCTATCGAAATCTCTTTCGGCTGGACGTCAATAATTACTTCACTATTCATACTTAGTTGTTGGTTTTTAACGGAAAGGGTGTACTAACTTGCCTGTCGACTTGTTAGTACACTCCTTTCATTCCTTTTAGACTTTTGCAAGACTTACTTGCTCTTGTGACGATTCTTGCGCAGTCTCTTCTTACGCTTGTGAGTAGCCATCTTGTGGCCCTTCTTCTTCTTTCCGTTTGGCATAATTCTGTATAATTAAAATGTTTAATGTTTTATTTCATCTTTGCGATAAAGCTCTTAGCGGGCTTGAATGCGGGGAAGTCGTGTGCGTCAATCACCAGAGTGGTATTCTTGGAAATATTGCGAGCGGTCTTCTTGGCACGATGCTTCACAGTAAATGTTCCGAATCCACGCAGAAAAACGTTTTCTTTACGTACTGCCATGCTCTGACGAATCTCTTCCATAAATGCCTCTACTGTGGCTGCTACGTCCTTCTTAGCAAGGCCCGTGTCCTCAACAATCTTGTTGATAATGTCTGCTTTTGTCATCTTGATATAATACTCTAAATTTGTTTACTTGTATTTATATTTTGTATTTCGGACTGCAAAGATACTGATTTTCAGCGGGAAACGAAAATTTATTGGCACTTTTTTTTGAAAAAAGATAAATTTATTGATATGGGCAGTCTCCTTTTATACCTATTTATATATATAGCAGGAGAGGATTGCGCTATCTCAGTTGTTGCAGTCTTGCAATATACTTCCCGATGATGTCGAATTCCAAGTTTACCACACTGCCTACTTTGATGTCGCAGAAGTTGGTGTGCTCGAAGGTATAGGGGATGATAGCAACCTGGAAAGTGTTTCTGGTGGGATTACATACGGTAAGGGATACACCATTGACGGTAACAGAGCCTTTGTCTACTGTGAAATAGCCATTCAGAGCCATCTCCTTGTCTTCCTTGTACTCGAAAGTGAAGTAGGTAGACCCGTTAGCATCCTCCACTGCGATACAACGTGCTGTCTCATCGACATGTCCTTGTACGATATGCCCGTCAAGACGTCCGTTCATCAGCATCGAGCGTTCGACATTCACTTTGTCGCCCACCTGCAACAGTCCGAGGTTGGAGCGGTCCAGTGTCTCTTTCATCGCCGTGACGGTATAGGTTCCGTCTTGAATGCTGACCACAGTCAGGCATACACCATTATGTGCGACACTCTGGTCGATACCCAGTTCGTCGACAAACGAGCAGCGCAGGGTGAAGTCGATATTATCCCTGTCCTTCTTGATAGCCACTATGGTGGCAAATTCCTCTATGATTCCAGAAAACATAACTATCAACTATTAAACTCTTAACTATGAGCTAAAAAACGAAAAGGGCCGCATCGAGGATGTGATGAAAACTCCTTTGTTAAAAGATGTAGAGCGCTCTCAACCTTTGTAATCCACCGGTTTTACAACTTCTCCGAGGAGATGTGGTCCGCCATTGGCAGAAAGACGACTCAGTTTTCAATGTAATTTGATGAGTATCCCGATCGAATCGACACGGCCCCGTATTTCTTATTTAGTAAGCGA
>CALFUF010000051.1 GCA_937916405.1 uncultured Prevotella sp. | reverse complement strand
TTGGGTTTTATAATTTTAATCATAACAATTTGTCTTTATAATCTGTCATAACATATATAGTGTCGCCATCATCTTCAATGACGGCATCTTCAATCTTGCTATATGAGTAATCATTAATTTGTTCCAACACAGAGCCTGTCATCATGTTGAATTCTTTGCATAATGAATCCACCTCGCTTCGAAGCCAACAATCTTTATTAAGTAGAGTTTTAAGAATACTTACAATATTATTGCCTTTGTTATTATGCGAAACAGCCATTCCTTCCTCATCAATAAAAACATCCGATAAGATTTCTTGTGCTTGTTTCGTTTGTATCTCCACTTTTGCTAGTTGCTCCTTACTAAGGTTAATAGATTGATTATTTACATTTGCATCTTTGATAGAATACTCTTGAGCGTCACTTACTTTTTCTATTGTCACGAATTCGTCTTCATCTGTTGATATACGATGAATCAAAGAATGCATTATCTGAGGATTAATGTCCATGAGTGAAAGGATTTTTGCTAACCTTTCCTGCTTTTGAGAGTTGAATCTTCCATCAGAACAAGAAAGATGTGTCAAAAACGCTGTAATTGCTTCTTTCATCGATGGATTAATTCTCTTGATGTTTTTATAATCGTTAGGGTTTAACTCAGGTTTTAAGAGTCTCCATCTTAGGTAAGCTTTTAAATGTCTGGCTGATATTTCAGAGCGAATATTCAATTTAATAAAATCATCCGCTATTTTCATGGAAGAACTTGTTACATTGGCTTCCATTAGAAAAGCTGCAACTTTTATAATAGGAAGATAAATATCAATGCCTTCGATTTGTTCATTATCGTTTTGGCTTGTTTCCTGATAAACTATACAGTTGCTACCAAAAACTAATGGTTCTTCATTAAATAGTACATTAGGAACTAAATTGTAGCCGATTTTTCCTAAACTTTTTACAATAAGAGCAAATTGTGTTTTGCTAATTTTGGGGAATTCCTTTTGAGGGGTAATGCCAAAGTGTAATAGTTCGTTGACCTCCATGGTTGTATATTCCTGTTTATTAGTTCTCTCTTTGAGGGTGTTCCTAAAACAAGAAGCTTCGTTATACTCTGAGATGCTTAATAAAGGGGGAAGCACAAATAGGGCCAATGCTGGTGAAACAGGATGTAACAAATTATACTCTTTAAGTTGTTTGGCTATTTCTTTGAAACATGCAGCAAATCTATAATAAACGGATACTACATCATTAGATTTGGGAGTCAGAATAAAACTGAATATATAATCATAATTAAACTTAGAATAATTATTGTTTAATCCCATACAATATATTTCATAACGATACTCTTTACCGATATTACTTATATATGCCTGGCTATTTACTAAATCATGCCGCACGAGATTTGCATATTGACGATAAAAATATTCATTCAACAAGTTCTTTGGTATTGTATTGTCATGATTTAAAATGCTGAAAATACCAGGACTAATAAGGTTTATTATTTCCTCAGTAGACATTGCTTTATTATCCTTAAAAGCATTATAAATCAATGCATTTCGGCTTAAAACTAATTGTGGGAGAAGATCTTTTGGCGCTAATTCCATTAATTTATCAGAGAAGTATTTGCTTATAGCAGCATCTATAAAACTAACGAGTTCCTTACAACAAATATTCTTTTCCTGAAGTTGAGAATATAACAATGTAGAGTGTTTTATAATATCTAATCTGTCCTGTTCTGTAGTAGATTCATCTATAAACATCCTTAGCTGGAGACCATAAAGATAAAACAAAAAAGTTTCTGACGAAATCTCTGAAGCAGTTTTTTTCTCAGCTAACCATTCAAGATACTCACATCTATGTGTTGGATCCATATCTAAATAGCCACTAAAAGGGATAATTTGTAAATTACCTTTGCTGATTGGTAAGTCTTTTTGTAATATAGGACCATATATTTTTAATAACCTATAGTTCCTATTATAATCACGATACTGGCGATTCATTATTTCAAATTTACTTATTTGCCTATATGACTGAGGGATTTTAAAATACTCACCAATGTAAAATAGGCCTTTCGTTAATAATCGACCATTTACTTCAATGGTTTCGCCAAGGCGAATCCATCTGCAACAATTTTTCTTTGTCGAGCTATTTCTTAAAGCATTGATATGGTCTGCTTGGAGAGAGATAGCCGTTTCTTCAGGTGAGCCTACTCTCTCCCGTATATTAGCATGTCTATAATTTGATGATGTCTTAGTGTGAACCATGTTCTTTTTAAATGCTTGGAGCATATTCAAGAAATTATCCCGTAAATCCCTATATTGCCGAGCATGATTCAAAGACCAATGAAACTTACTAGAACTCTTGTTATAACCATCTTCGTATTTCTTACATCGTATAGCTAGATCTTGCATTGTCACCACCTGTTGCATAGTGAGATTTGAAAATAAAAGATACTCCTCTGAAGAAAGAGGTGTTGCGCCACCAATTGATGAAAAGAATACACGTTCAAAGATTCCTTTCACTGTGTTATATTCTAATTGTATCTTTGCCATTCTGCCTAAATATTTTTATGTCATCCTCCATTACTGTTCTTTTATGGAAAAAAGTCTAATCATTTCTTCAGTATTATTGATTCTTTCTTCTACCCTTGCTATTTTTTCTTTATAACGTAGTAGATTCAACCTTTCTCTTTCAAAAACCAATGATATTCTCTCATAATATGTTCCAACATAAATCCCATCAGGCTCGATAAATCGATGGGTTGGGTCAAAATGCATATCAAACCATTTAAAATTGAGATTTTCTTGCATTTCATTGCAAGATTTACGCCCATCCGTAGACTCCTTTTTTAGAGAGGATGGTATTACTATAAATAGTCTTTTGTAAAAATTAAAGTTATCGTTATGAGTAGACAATTCTCTCGATTTTAAGTAATCAGACATAGAATTATCACATAAAACGCCATAATAGTTCATCTGTTCTTGCAATGAATAGGCGATATTATATGGTTTACCAAAGAAAATCATATTTGTTCTGTCAACGTACATTTCACCAAAAGCAACAGCAGCGGTCATTAGTTTAAATGTCAAAGTATTATTGAACACAACACCTAAAGACTGACAGAAGCAAGAGAAAGAATCTTCACTGTCGTCTTTTGAAATTATAATTATTGAATCAGAAACGGCTATCGTGTAAAGCATATCGGCCATACCATATTCTTCACATTGTTTATCTGCTATAATCTTAAATTCGCCCAATATAGTGGCGATTTTAGTTGCTTCTTCATTATGAACCATAGCCTTAAATCCTGCTATGTCTATAAAAGCAACAAATCGTTTGCAATTTAACTTCCATTCCATGTTATACTTATAACCTTAATGTCATTTAGAACTAACCAGCAAATCCTTCACATCCACATCAAGATGATGAGCAATATCGTATAATTGTTCCACCGAGGGCTGCACCTTGTTAGTCATCCATCTTGAAACAGTTCCAAGATTACGGCCCATCTGCTCTGAGAGCCATGTTCCTGTCTTGTTCTTCTCCGCTAAGACTGACTTAATGCGATTGTAATGCGTATATTCCTTCATTTTAGTAGAAATCTATTATTTATAGGCGTTTCGTGTGCAAATTTAATAAATTATTCGCAAAGAAACAAACTTATTAGCTTTTACGTAGCAAAATTAGTTCATATGCTCCAAGAAATCCACTAAAGGAGGCTGCCTAATACCCTCGCTCGCAGGGAGTGCCACAATTGCCCCATTTTGCTTCATTGCCTTACCTCTTTTAAAAGGAGATTTGAAGGTTACGATTTGGAAACCTAACTCCTTCACCAATCCTCCCAATTCTGCGTTACCCTCATTTTCGAACTTCAACGTTCTTCCCCGTTCTACCTTTATTTTACGGTCATTCTGCGTTAATTCTCCAAAATCCGTCTTTCGTTACAGACTTTTTTATTAACTTTGGCATAAAATGCCGAAATTACTCCCGTTCGACAAAACAAAAAAACATATTTATTTTGTTTTGTGCTCACTTATTCGTAATTTTGCACACAATTTGATAAAACAAGTGAATTATGGGATTTTGGAATAAACTTTTTGGAAAGAAAGAGGAGGAACAGAAAACGGGAGGCATGGAAGACTTCATGACCTTGATCCGTGTATATTTTCAGGCCGTGATGGCATCTGACCTGGGTATCACCAATATGGCGGCACTGCCCGACCTCAGGGTGTTCAAGGCAACACTGCATGTGCCAACCCAGAACAACAAACTGGGACTGGCGGAGAAAGCACGCTGCAAGAAGATGCTGAAGGAGATCTATGACATGGGCGACGACTTCACGAAGGAGATAGACATGAGCATCCGCAAGCGTTGCAAGAAGCCACAGGACATCCAGACCTACATGATCCAGTTCTCCGCTTTCTCGCAAGACCTGATGATGCTGACTGGTAACCTCATGAAGTTCAAACTCCGTGTACCGAGTTTCTTCAAGAGCGCGATACGTACGATGACAGAGAAGACCGTCAACGACATCTTCACCAAGAACGATTTCTCAGACGCAGGTGTCATGAAGACGGTGGTCGCCATCCGCCAGTATGACCAAAAACTGGGTTTCTCGCAGCAGTGGGTAACGGATTTCGTCTATCGTGTGGTGATGCTCGCCAAGAAGGAGAAGCGTCCCGCAGATGCGGATACGAAATAAAAAACGTTAAATCTTTACTTAAAGGAAAGCATATAATATAAAAATGTGCTACCTTTGTCAAATAAAGTGAGATGTTATGTCGCCTAATGAGAAAACGATAACCGCTTTTGAGACCCGTCTGAGACAGATGATTCTCCGTTTTCAAGAACTGAAAAAGGAGAATGAGGACCTTTATGCGGAGATAGCCAAGAACGAGCAGGCTATCCAGGAACTGCGGGATAAGTTGGAACAGGGGCAGCATGACTACGACTCACTCAAGATGGCTAAGATGATCGAGATTACAGACGGCGACCTGGATGGCGCCAAAGAGCGGTTGTCGAAGTTAATACGTGATGTCAATAAGTGCATTGCAATCCTCAGTGACGCAGAACAAGATTAGGGAAAACAAGCAACATGGCAGATCAAAGCAAACTACATATCAGGCTGCATGTCTATGACGAGGAAATCGAAGTCATGGTAGACCGTGAGGAGGAGGAATACTACCGCTCCGCAGCCAAACTCATCACCGAGCGCTATAATGCCTATGCTCAGGCATACAAGGGGCGCAAGGGTGAGCATACTATATCGCTGATGACGCTCGTCGATATCGCGCTGTTGTATGAGAAAGAGCGTGCGCATAATGATACTGCCCCCTATGATAATGTTCTTGCCCGCCTGACGAAAGAGATTGAAGAGGCGCTGGGTCCGTCACGATGATGGTAAGAGAACATTAACTCTATATATATTATTTTTGTATGAACATTATTGTTGGTATTATTCTAATCGCAGCGGCCCTCATTGTGGGCGGCTTCTGCGGCTTTATGATTTTCCGTTATGTCGTTAAGGGAAAATATAACGAGATGATTAGTGCCGCCCAGAAAGAGGCGGAAGTCATCAAAGAGAAGAAACTCCTTGAGGTGAAGGAGAAATTCCTCAACAAGAAGAGTGAACTGGAGAAGGAGGTGCAGCAGCGCAACCAGCATATCCAGCAGAACGAGAATCGTCTGAAGCAGCGTGAGATATCGTTGAACCAGCGTCAGGAGGAACTCGGTCGTCGTAAGAATGAGTTGGACAACCAGCAGACACGTATCGACAACGAGAAGAAACTGCTGGTCATCAAGAACGAGGAACTGGAGAAGATGCAGATGCAGGAGCGCACGAAACTGGAGGAACTCTCCGGGCTGAGTGCTGAGGAGGCAAAGGCTCGCTTGGTGGAGGCGATGAAAGACGAGGCGAAGACCGATGCTGCCAGTTACATCAATGAGATCATGGACGAGGCGAAACTCAATGCCAACGCCCAGGCGAAGAAGATTGTCATCCAGACCATCCAGCGTGTCGCCACGGAGACCGCCATCGAGAACTCCGTGAGCGTCTTCCATATCGACAATGATGACGTGAAGGGACGTATCATCGGTCGTGAGGGTCGTAACATCCGAGCCTTGGAGGCTGCCTGTGGTGTGGAGATTGTCGTCGACGACACGCCCGAGGCTATCGTCATCTCCGCTTTCGACCCCATTCGCCGTGAGACCTGTCGTCTTGCCCTCCATCAGTTGGTGAGCGACGGACGTATCCACCCCGCACGTATCGAGGAGGTGGTGGCAAAGGTGAAGAAGCAGTTGGAGAACGAGGTCATCGAGACGGGTAAGCGCACCGCCATCGATTTGGGTATCCATGGCTTGCACCCCGAGTTGATCCGCATCATCGGTAAGATGAAATACCGCTCCTCTTATGGTCAGAACCTGTTGCAGCATGCCCGTGAGACCGCTAACCTCTGTGCTGTGATGGCTGCGGAGTTAGGACTGAACCCGAAGAAGGCTAAGCGTGCAGGACTGTTGCACGATATTGGTAAGGTGCCCGATGAGGACACGGAGGATCCACACGCAATCTATGGTGCGAAGATCGCAGAGAAATACAAGGAGAAACCCGATATCTGCAATGCTATCGGTGCTCACCATGACGAGATGGAGATGCAGACGCTGTTGGCTCCTATCGTACAGATCTGTGACGCTATCAGTGGTGCCCGTCCTGGTGCCCGTCGTGAGATCGTCGAGGCATATATCAAGCGTCTGAACGACTTGGAGGCTATCGCCATGAGTTATCCTGGTGTCACCAAGACCTATGCCATCCAGGCGGGTCGTGAGTTGCGTGTCATCGTCGGTGCCGATAAGATGGACGATGCCGAGACGGAGGCACTCAGTGGCGAGATCGCTACAAAGATCCAGAACGAGATGACGTATCCGGGACAGGTGAAGATCACCGTCATCCGAGAGACCCGCTCTGTGGCTTATGCGAAATAAAAGAGAAGAGGGTGTGTCAAAATAGGTACGCCCTCTTTTTATCCAACTATTTCTCTACACGTAATTTTTTATTTATTTTTGTGAGTTGAGACTATAACGGAAAGTCATTCCCACGGAGGGAATGATGGATCCCCACGCTGGGAACAAGTCGGAAGGTGCCGCCTTCAAGGGGTGAAGGTGCCGCTTCCAAGGGTCGAAGGTACGGGCTTTAAGGGTCGAATGTGCCGCCTTCATGGGGTGAAGGTACGGGGTCCAAGGGGCTTGGAGATTATCTCCAAGGGTCTTGGGGATGCCTCCTATACCCCCTTGGGGATGCCTCCCAACACCCTTGGGAGGTATCTTAATACCCCATAACAGATATTGGAACAAGTGATAAACTATATCTTCAATCCTTCAATCGGTAACAAAACAGGGGTCAGTCGGTAACTGAATGCCCTTCAGTCGGTAACTGATTTTTTATGAATTCGAAAAACACCTACCCACCTACCTCAAAGTAACTCAAATACCGATAAACAGGGGCTTTGCGATGAGGTAGGTGTTTGTAAACACCTACCTCGCTTATGGATTATGCGTGTAAGCGTATCCGCTCTGACGCCTTGTGTTCTATAATGCTTTCCATTGATCAGG
>CALFUF010000050.1 GCA_937916405.1 uncultured Prevotella sp. | reverse complement strand
TCAATTAAAACGAATAGAATATGGAATTACCTGATTTTATGAGTTATGCCAATAAGTTTTCTCAATCGGACTTCGTAGAGAAGATTTCCCGTATAGCCAAGCGGGCTGGCGCGAAACTGGTGTATGCTGCGTTGATACTCTACTATACGCTGCAGAGTGACAAAGTAAGTACAGCAAACAAAGCTATGATTATCGGAGCATTAGGCTATATGATTAGTCCGTTAGACGTACTACCTGATGCCATCCCTATCGTTGGTCTTACCGACGATCTTGCCGTGCTTATTTATGTCTTAAAGAAAGTATGGACAGACATAGATCCCGACATTCAGGAGAACGCGAAGTCAAAACTGTCTAAGTGGTTTGATGAAGACGAGATTGCCGAGATTAATGATCTTTTCAAAGAAGGGGAATGACTTACGAGTACGATTTTCGTGTACTTCCTCAGGTGACTGCCAATGAGCATTCACTGAAACAGTATGTTGCCGACGAGAAAGGACTTGATGTCTGTACCATCATGCATCTGAGAATCCTACGGAAGAGTATTGATGCTCGTCAGCGTATCATTTATGTCAATCTAAAAGTACGTGTATATGTCAATGAGCTGCCAGAGGATGATGCCTACCAACATACTGACTATCCTGATGTGTCTGGTCGTCCTCAGGTGATCGTCGTCGGAGAGGGACCTGGTGGTCTCTTTGCTTCTCTGAGACTGATAGAACTGGGATTCCGTCCTATTGTTCTGGAGCGTGGTAAGGATGTCCATGAACGCAAGAAAGACCTCTCGATGATTACCAAGACGCAACAGGTAGATGGTGAGAGTAATTACTGTTTTGGTGAGGGTGGTGCCGGTGCTTATTCCGACGGCAAGCTCTATACTCGCAGTAAGAAACGCGGCAATAGTGAGAAGATCCTGCATGTTTTTTGTCAACATGGTGCGTCGACGAATATCCTTGCTGATGCCCATCCGCATATCGGAACGGATAAGCTGCCGAGAGTCATCGAGAACATGCGTAATACCATCCTGCGTTGTGGAGGTGAGGTTCATTTCCAGACAAAGATGACCCGCTTGATACTGGAAGGTGATACCGTAGTCGGTGTGGAAGCTGTCACAAACTCAAAACTCTCAACTCTCAACTCTCAACTCACCTTCCGTGGACCTGTCATTCTTGCAACAGGTCATTCTGCCCGTGATGTTTACCGCTATCTTGCCGCTGCGAAGATAGAAATAGAGGCAAAAGGTATTGCTGTAGGTGTGCGTTTGGAACACCCGTCAATGCTGATAGACCAGATACAATACCACAATAAGCAGGGTAGGGGTAAGTATCTTCCTGCCGCTGAGTATTCTTTTGTCACCCAGGTGGACGGACGTGGTGTATACTCCTTCTGTATGTGTCCTGGTGGTTTTGTGATTCCAGCTGCTACAGACAAACAGCAGATTGTGGTCAACGGCATGTCACCCTCTAACCGTGGCGGTCAGTGGAGCAACAGTGGTATGGTGGTGGAAGTGCGTGCTGAGGATATTGAAGGTGATGATGCCCTGCGTGTCATGGAGTTTCAGCAGCAACTGGAGCATGACTGCTGGCAACAAGGAAATAGGAGACAAACGGCTCCTGCCCAGCGTATGACAGATTTTGTCAATAAACACTTGAGTTACGACCTTCCCAGGAGTTCTTATGCACCAGGGCTTATCTCCTCTCCGTTGCATTTCTGGATGCCGGAAATGATTACGAGACGGTTGCAAGAGGGTTTTAGGTACTTTGGAAAACATGCTCATGGTTTCCTGACTAACGAGGCAACGATGATAGGCGTGGAGACACGTACCTCCTCACCAGTGCGTATCATAAGAAATACGGACACGCTGATGCATGTCCGTATTCAAGGTCTGTTCCCCTGTGGCGAAGGTGCCGGCTATGCCGGAGGAATCGTCTCGGCAGGTGTCGATGGGGAACGATGTGCAGAGATGTGTGCGGCTTACCTTACAGGAATCTTATCGACACGCTTCTGATGGCGTCCGCCCTCGAAAGTGGCTGTAAAGAACTCATCCATGATTTTCCCTGCCATCTTATTATCGATAAAACGACCAGGCATCACCAGTACGTTGGCATCGTTATGCTGACGGATGAGATGGGCGATCTCAGGAATCCAGCATAATCCGGCACGTACCTGTTGGTGCTTGTTCAAGGTAATAGAGATACCCTCGCCGCTGCCACAGATGGCAATGCCAGGATACACCTCACCACTCTCTATTCCCTCGGCTAACGCATGACCGAAATCGGGATAGTCGACAGAGGCATCACTCCATGTACCATAATCCTTATAAGGATAACCATGCTCCTCCAAATACTGGAGCACATATTTCTTAAGGGGGTAGCCTGCGTGGTCACAGGCTACTCCAACGGTTTTTACTTCCATTATGCAAGCAGTTTTTTAACTTGTTCGTAAACATTCTGTCCTGTGTAGCCGAGTTTCTCATCCAACACCTTGTAAGGAGCGGAGAAACCGAAGCTGTTCAGACCCCATACGCAACCGTCAGCGCCTACGAGACCTTCCAAGGTCACGGGCAGACCGGCTGTCATACCGAACTTCTTCTTACCAGCAGGCAGTACGCTCTCCTGATACTCCTTCGACTGACTGCGGAACAGTCCCTCGGAAGGAACACTGACTACACGTACCTTGATACCATCCTTACGGAGCAGGTCGGCACCAGCCTCCAAGGTGGAAACCTCAGAACCAGAAGCGAGCAGGATCACATCATAGTCAGCATCAGAACCAGCTACTACGTACGCACCCTTTGTTGCTTGGTTATAGTCGTTACCAGCAGGTAGCATCTCGATATTCTGACGAGAGAAGATCAGTGCGGTAGGAGTCTCCATGTTCTCCATCGCCATGCGCCAGCAGACTGTTGTCTCTTCAGCATCAGCAGGACGTACGACGAGAACGGAGTTCTTACCGTGATGGTTCTTCAGTTTCTCCATCAGACGAATCTGTGCCTCTTGCTCAACAGGCTCGTGGGTAGGACCATCCTCACCAACACGGAAGGCATCGTGCGTCCAGATGAACTTCACGGGGAGTTCCATCAGGGCAGCCATACGAACGGCAGGCTTCATATAATCAGAGAATACGAAGAAGGTACCACATGCAGGAATGACACCACCATGCAGTGCCATACCGATACAGCAGCATGCCATTGTCAACTCGGCGACACCTGCCTGGAAGAAAGCACCGCTGAAGTCACCACGTACGATGTCGTGAGTCTTCTTCAAGAAACCGTCTGTCTTATCTGAGTTAGAAAGGTCTGCAGATGCACAGATCATGTTAGGAACTTGTTCAGCGAGAACACTCAGAACAGTAGCACTCGCGCCACGGGTAGCGGCACCAGCTTTCTGCTCAACCTTACTCCAGTCAATCTCAGGAGCCTTGCCACTGAACCAGTCTTTCAACTGCTGTGCCTTCTCAGGATTAGCCTTAGCCCATGCCTCTTTCTTGGCATAACGCTCAGCACAGATTTTCTTCAGCTCCTCGGCACGCTTAGCATACAGCTCCTTCACCTCTGGGAAAATCTGGAATGGATTCTCTGGATCAGCACCAAGGTTCTTCATCGTGTTGATATAGGCGTCACCACCAAGTGGAGCACCATGGGTAGCACAGTTGCTCTCGTAACTGCTGTTGTCAGCCTTTCGCGCACCCTTACCCATCACGCAGTGTCCGATAATCAGAGAAGGACGGTTCTGCTCCTTCTGTGCGTTCTTAATAGCCTCACGGATCTGGTCTACGTCGTTACCGTTGATCTTCTGTACATACCAGCCCCAAGCCTCATACTTCTTGGCGGTGTCCTCTGTGGTTACCACCTCTGTCTTGGTAGACAGCTGGATGTCGTTGGCATCGTAGAACATGATAAGGTTGTCAAGTCCGAGATTACCGGCAATACGACCGGCACCCTGAGAGATCTCCTCCTGTACACCACCATCTGAGATATAGGCGTAGATGGTCTGACCCATTACTTCCTCACCCAGTTTAGCCTTCAGGAACTTAGCCGCGATAGCTGCACCCACAGCAAAGGTGTGACCCTGTCCGAGAGGACCAGAGGTGTTCTCAATACCACGGGCAATCTCACGCTCCGGGTGACCAGGAGTTACAGAGCCCCACTGACGCAGGTTCTGAAGATCCTCCAAGGTGAACTTTCCAATCAGGGCAAGCTGACTATAGAGCATAGGAGCCATGTGACCAGGATCAAGGAAGAAACGGTCGCGACCTTCCCACTCGGGATGCTCTGGGTCGTAAACAAGGAACTCACTGTAAAGGGTGTTGATAAAATCAGCGCCGCCCATAGCACCACCGGGGTGACCAGACTTCGCTTTCTCAACCATTGAGGCAGCCAGAATACGGATGTTGTCCGCTGCCATGTTCATAACTTTGTTGTCGTTCATAATATAAATATATTAAAATATAGTAATAACTGCGTTAGATTAACGTTCATGCAAATTTACTGAATTATTTTCTAATAACCACTATTTCTTTATATTATTTAGCAAAAAGATAAAACTTTTTATATCTTTGCCCAATAAACCGAATTAAAGTAAGAATGAAAAGCCTCATCTCCAATCACGAATAGGAGCCTTCGCTCAAAAACATCTCCCCTTCTCCCGTTTTCTTCTGAAATACCGATGTACAGGGCATTTCAAGACGGGAGGAGTTGCTCCAACTACTCCCGTGCCCTCCGCCCTTTATTTATCGGGCTTTGAGCCATCTGACGGGAGAAGGGGAGATGTTTTTTCGAATTCTTAAAAATTCTATGAGATCAGTTACCGACTGAAGCCCACTTTCATACCGATTAAAGCCTTTAATCGAATCAATTAAAGCCTTCATTTGATAAAGATATAGTTTATCACCCGTTCCGATAATCCCTATGGGGGTATT
>CALFUF010000049.1 GCA_937916405.1 uncultured Prevotella sp. | reverse complement strand
CTCAGCAGCATTACCGCCACCAAAGACGTTGCCTATCACTCCAATCTCGCCCTGCTTATGGGCAGGAAGTGTCACAGTATGCTCAGTCTCTTTGCCTTTATCGAGGGTAATCGTCTTGCCCTTGAAACCATTAGTATCATAGTCGTCACCTGTTGTCGGATAGGTATCAGGAGTACCAACCGATTCATTGATATTAACCGTAGGACTGGCAATCATCTTAGCACCAGTACCATAACCGCCGCCATAGATAGAACCGATGCTCGTGAACGCCCTGACATTCACCTGCGGGTCGGCATAAGGAGTGGTAGGACCTGTACCGGCATCTGTTGCCGACTCACGGGGCTTCCATACCTTTTCTCCATCATCTTCGGTCACTTCCTTGTAGCCATAGACAGAATAAGCTGCCTCGTTACCACCGCCATAGAGTTCACCAATGACAATGGGACGACAACCTGTCTCCTCGATATTCACCACGATGGGACCACTGATGGTACCACTGATGTTATTTCCACCAAACACACGGTCGAAGGTACCGTTGGTGATGGTCAGTGTCACACCACCCTCAATGTTGGCTTTCTCAGCACCACCGTATGCCTCCTTCAAACCCGGAATACATGCCATCAGCAGTTTTGCCTCGGCATCCATTGGTGCTTCCTTACCTCCACCGTAAGCCTCATCAACACAGAATTCGCATCCGCCAGCCTCTTCCAGCATTGTCACTGCCGTGATACGGACGTTACCCTTGGTGTTCGAACCACCGAACACACGATGGATCGTTCCACCACTGATCGTCACATTGGCAGCACCAGAGCCAAAGACATAGCCACTTGCAAGTCGCTCGCTCTTCGTATCAGCATCTTCGTTATCGTTCCACTCATCATTCACAGCATCATAGGTGGAATAGTTCTTATAACCCACGTTGGCACCAGGGTTCGCTTTAGTCACACCGTTGATGGTAATCGCGTCCTTACCATTACCACCACCGAACACCTCTTCTATCTCATAGGTGCCGTTGACAAGAACATCAGTGGCAGGTACTGAAGCGGCATCACCACCGCCATACACGGTCTTGATACTCGTCAGACCGCAACCGTCGATGATGACATGGGTCTTGAGGGTGTCAACAACAGACTCTGTATCTGGCATGTAGGCGGCAAGGTTACCACCGCCATAGACAGCGGTAAGATGGTAGGAGTGGTCTTCATCATTCGTGCTCGTCTTCTTATCCGAGGCTGTTCCTGCATGACCTTCCCATCCTTGTGTCTTATAGATATGTACGGTCACTGCATCCTGTGGACTGCCATTCTGGTTGTTACAACCGAAGATGCTGCCCTTGACGACACAGTTGTCGTTATAGGAGACGGTCGTACCTCCACCTTCTACCGGCTCTTCTGTCTTGGTACCATTCAGTGCCACCAGCACTTTACCGTACACCTTTGCCTCTACAGCGGTCACACCTGTTGCTTCCAAACGACCCAAGCCACCGCCATAGACATTATGACCAACAGTGCCTCCCGTCAGATTAACATGGGTCGTGAAGTTCTTTCCTGCATTGGCAGGTTCTTTATATGCCACCTGTGTATCCGCCAAGGCACCACCTCCATAGACATCATTTGCCACGGATCCGCCTTTCATATTGACGGTGACACTCTCCTTGACAATACCAGCCTCGCCACCACCGAAGGCACTGCCCTGGATATCGGCATCACCTTCGATATTCAATTCTGAAGCCCTGATATTCGCATAATTCTCTGCTTGGACGGCAAGGTCACCACGGGCAGCACCATAGACATTACCATTGTCATTACCGTCCACACCTATCTTTGCCTTACCACTGATTGTCACGGTAGTCTTACCTGACGTCGACTCTCCTTCTGCCTCCGATTCGTTTCCTACAGAGCCCATGGCTCCTGCACCATAGACATTACGTACCACATGACCGCCGTCAATCGTCACCGTGGCGTCACCACGAACGATACCTGCAATAGGATTGTAATACATCTTATCATCTGTACCTGTGTATTGGTCTGTACCACAACCACCACCATAGACATTACCACGATAAGGATATGCGGCACCTTCATAATCTACACCACCTTCAGTCACTTTTTCTCCTGTAGCAATACCGATAGTACCACTATGGATATCAACAACAGTATTATGGAAAGTATGTCCGTTCTCACCACTGCCATAGACAGAGCCCTTGATCAATGGAGTCGTCAATACAGGATCAGCATCTGCTGTGCTCTGAGTGCCAATCACGACATGGGTATCATAGACCCAGGCAAGACGGTCGTTAGGATCGATGTCGTCTGCACCAGGAGTAGCCACGTCACCACGTGACGAGCCGAACACCATACCATTACTACTACCAGTCGTTCCGATGGTACCACCCGTAATCGTGATATTCGCCGTTCCACCTGTGGTTTCCGCTTTACGAGCCGTCGGCAAGCCTGTAGTGGCATCGTAATCGAAGTCACCCACCGAACCGTAGGCACCACCACCATATACATTATGTAATATAGTAGGCGACCCACTGATCTCGATATTGGTATTACCCTTCACAAGACCAGCCTCGAAATTATCTGCCTTACCGTTACCTCCACCGTAAACGTTGCCGTATTGGGCTCCACCTTCTCCCGGGGTTCCTATTTTAGTGTTGCTCTTTATGTACACATTGGTATTATCGAGTGACTTACTTTCATTGCCTCCTCCATACACGCTACCTCCTACAGTTCCACCATCGACTGTAATAGAAATCTCTCCTGTCACGTTTCCGAGGTCAGACAATGTAATGTCCGTTCCACTATAAAGCACACTTCCTTCTGCCTTATTATTCTTTTCCGCCGTTCCTTGCTCCCATGTGAATGTCTCAGGTTCCACAGTTCCGAAATCAGAGAAGATACCCGTCTCTCTGGTATAGACAGACATCGTAGGTGCTGTTACAGGATAAACATCTACTTCATTCGACTCAGCCTTGTAGCCACCACCAAACGCACTGCCGTCTACAGTACAGCCAGTCAGCGTAGAGGTTACTGTACCGTTCACCTTACCCTGACAACCTGCACCATAGAAGTCACCAGATGAAGCAACCTTACCCAACACTGTCTCTTCGGCTGCAAGTTTCTTAATCATACAGTCAGTCAGTTCATTGGTCACATTACCCGTAGTAGCCAATGAGAACTGAGCATAACCTGTGTAGAAACGAGCCACGCTACCATGACCACGTGAATTAAATAAAAACTCAAATTTATAGCAGCAACCTATTCCATAGCCTTCCTTGTATTTCAATCGCTGTTTTACAAAATAATTGGTAAAGAAACTCAAAGGATAGTCCACTGTAGGTTTTGTAGCGCTGCCAATACCCTGTCCAGTGTTATCTTCATCATTCGTATAGGTTATCGCTGTACCACCAAAACCTGCACCATAGTATTCACCAAAGGTAGTGCCTGTGGCATGGGTGGTGACAGTTTTGCCACTCGTCATATCCCCAAACTCAGGACCACCGCAGTAGAAGTCAACCTTACTATTGTTGATGGTTACATCAATATCACCCGTGATTTGTGCTTTCGGGGAAGTTCCGCCACCAAAGAAGCGTCCAATCAGGGCATGGTCTATCTTTGCCGTCATATTAACATTTCCATCACTACTCGAAGTCTCTTTAGGCTTCTCCATGTAAGCCCCAAGGAACTTGTCAATCTTTCCACCTGCACACCAAAAATAGATGTCCGAACCGATTGCTGTCGCTTTTTCATCCGTTGTTTCTTTTCCATAGCCAGTCATAAAGCATTGCTCTATTTCACCGCCTGTTACATTAATTGGAACCAATGTAGTGGTATTGGTCTTTGCACTATGACTGCCAGGATAAAACTCTTTGATGTATGCATTGCCGCCTATCTGATAATACTTAACTTTTGAGCAATTTACATCTCTTGATCTTACCATCTGAGTGAAATAGCCGCTATTGATGATACAGCGGTAGTTCTTGGTATCGTTGTCGCTCGTGTTGAAGTTTCCTGAGTCCAACTCAAACTGGTCTGTCATGCTCAGGCTTGTCTCCGTCATCTCAAACCAACCGAATGGTTTCCAAATTGGGATGAGTGGATAGAAAGTACTGTTGTTGACACGCGACGACATTCCCATGGGGATTAATGCGACAAAGTCAAAACGTGTAGGCGGAATTTTAGGGCGATCCTGTGTGTTATTGCTATAAAATGCATAGTCAGGCTCTTGGTTGTTGTCGGCATCGATACTCATAATGGTTAGTCCTTTAGCTGTAAGGCTGGACAAGTCTTCACTATCTTGATGGTAATTACTTACCAGTACTACCGCTTGACTGTGCGTGGTGCCAGAAGCACTCATTGCAGATAAAGCCGCTTTCAATGTATGATAGACTGTCTGACCATGATACATATCTGGCATACTACCACCTAATGCAGTTCTATCTTTATAACCCTGTCCAGAATTATCGCCCGAATAACCAATCTCATAAGCTTCATCACTAAGGTAGTAGGCGGTAGCGAAATTAGCCTCTATGTTAATGGCAGTTACACCGTATGGAACGACGTAGTTGCCTCCCTGGGCAAAGATAAAGCCTGTGGTGGAAAAGAGATCCTTAGCCGTGCAGTCACGATCGGACACATTATATTTTTCAAAGGAACCTGCCGTTCCACCTGTGACACCTGTAATCTTCCAACCGGTGCAAACCTTGCTGTAGTCGGTATTCACTTCATACTCATTGGCAAAGGGCAGCACCACCTTACCCCAGGTATAGTCAAACTTATCCTGGTTCATATCGGTGATGGGCAACTGCGAGGAATAGCTACTGCCATTGATAGTGACATTCACCGTGAGGTAACCGCCACTTCCCATATCTGTCAGCAAACGCCCTTTACTATCTTCTGTTGTATTAGGTAAATTACCTTTGAGGTCTACAGTGATCTTCTTCGTTTTCTTTTCCCATTTCTCAATAATTGGGTAAGGCGCTTTCTCCGTTTTCAGCACCCAATGACCCACCTCATCCACCTGGTATGCTGTAATACTGCCAACACTACTACCAGCAGTACCAAACAGGAACCACGCTGCCAGTTCACGGTGTGTGTTCAGAATATGGCGGTAGAAAGGGAAACGAGTCAGGTATTCATCCTTGTCAATGGCAAGCTGGTCATTATAAACAGAATAGGTCAAATTAGCCTTGCTGCGCCAGAAGTTATACTCGGTAAAGTTACTGACATTTGAGGTGTGGTTGCCAGCATACACGGGCGACGTACCTCCTGTCATATCACCATACATCATACACATAGCGATACGCACATCACCCACTGTGCCTTCATTCTTGCCCACGATGCCTGCCATTGTACTACCGCCACTCACTGTAGCATAGTTGTAACAATTGACCACTCGCACAGATGAGTTCGCTTCGATAAGTCCGACGAGTCCTCCAACGTTCGTTCCACCACTGACGGAACCACCCAGCACGCCGCAATTGTAGATACGAGTAGTTCCCGTGGCTTTGTTCGCTATCGCACCAGCATTGCCACTGGTACTGATAGTAGCACTGCCGACTATGACATTCTTAATAGTAGCATTTTGTGCGACCCCAACTAATGGGTGAGTAAGGGTAATAGGATTATAACCTCCGTCAATGGTACCTGTAAAGGGATTTGTTTCAGTACCTATCGGTTCACTGGATGTGAAATTATTAGTAAGGATATAGTAACCATCAAGTGCATAACTGCTTAACCAAGATGATATAACAGCACATGTAGCGACATCTGATATTGAAATAGGAGTTCCTGGCAACACGGCAACAGCCTTAATAGTCCGTTCTTCACCAACAGAAAAAGAAACACCATTTGGACTTCCTTCACCAGAGGCATCAATGTCTCCGTCCCCAATGACATAGTAGATTCTTGCATTTTCCGTAGCACTGGTGATGGTCACTTTGTTGTTTTCTGAGTCATAACTGATGACTGGTTTTACACACTTGAAAACATCTATGGGACCATAGGTTGTTACTGAAGACTGATCGCTGCCATCATCATAACTTCTTGCAGCGATGGCTTTAATATAAGTATAGCCTACCATCGAAACAGGTGTGCCGTCGTAGAGCGTGAGCGTTGCCTTGATAGTAGCATTTGTCAAATCAGGGTCTGCACCTGTGTCATCAGTATAGCGAACATAGTATATCTTTGCACCGCCAGTAGGACAAGTAATGGACGCAGTACCTTGAATCTCATCGTATGTAATAACCGGGGCTTCACATGTGAACGTGGTAGAGGTGAAAGTCCACTTTGTGTTATTGTTTTCTCTGCTTTTTTGAGTCTTCAGTGGATTATCGTTGTCACGCCAAACAGAGATATATTCATTGTGGGTCTGTTCTTTCAGTATTTTCGGAACCATGTAATACTTGCCATTCGTGTTTGTTTCTGTGGTCTTGGGCACAGCAAACTGATAACGGTCTTTGTCGGAACTGGAGAATAGTTTCGTCTGGAATGCTTGCGTGGTTCCATCACTGTTTTCTGGTCCTCGATAATACAGATAGTAACCCGATACTGCATTTACAATATAATAGTATGTTGACCAGCTGTCTGATTCTGCCTCCATAAAAAACCAAGCCATATTGTCATCAGCAGAAGAAGAAGAAGTATTAGCATAGTCACTTGATGGAATGATAAAATAAGTGGATGGGATTTGGGCACCATGACCTATTTTATAATATGATATCTTTTCGTCATCGGAAACGGTGAAAGGGAATGGATCCGTAGGTGCAGGCATCTTACCATCAGATACTTGCACAAACTTCCAACGGGCACTTGTGTTATTTGCTCCAGTTATCCAAATAATATTTTTATTATTGTTTCCACTACCTTTATTCAAACCTCCCTCATAGGTCGTGGCTAACGGTTTGATGTAATAGCCTGGAGCTGTGGCATCTTCATAATACTTGATGCAGAACTTGTATTCGTCCCTGTTTGTTCCATCCGCATTAAATGTTTCGGGAGTACTTAATGAAACCACATCACTACCATTGTTATAATATCGTGCATACTGTCCTGTTTCTTTGTTCTTCAGATAGTAATACTGATAGCCATTAATCCTCCCGACACCTTCAAAGCACCATTGCATGGATGAGCGAGCCAAACTTGATGTGGTGATTCTTTTCTCACTGATGTTGCTGTCATCATCTCCAGGTAGCATGTAGAAGTCATTACATTCCACGCTCTGCACAAGATAAGAATGGGAATCACCTGGATATACTATAGGAGTGAATGTTGAAATCCCAGATGGACTGCCTCCAGAATAGGCGATAGCCTTAATGGATAGCATGCTTTCAGTTAGGGTAAAGGTTGTTCCAGAATAGAGGGTACTGTTTTCATCTGGCGTATCTCCGTTTATGGTGTAATGGATAGTTACTCCATTTATGGGGAAGGTAATTTTTACCTGATCAGTATTTATGATTTCTATTGTTGGTGAAACCTTTTCTAAGAACCAAATGGAACCGTTATCTTTTTTATCATTATATAAACCTAGCAGACCAGCAACTTCGGTTTGTCCGTCTGCAGTCAATCCATAGTAGTATTCCTTATTTCCCTTAGACGGATTTAGCCAGCAATTGCCAGAAGTAAGTCCCTTGCGGTTGATGTTGAATGACCCATCATCTCTTTTTGTGAAGGTAAAAAGAGAATTATCACCATCAGCAGTTGCCTGAAGATGGAAGGCGCGTCGGTTGGTATAAACAGGGAGATTATATGTTAAGTACATACTTGTTTTAAAGTGAATGATGTAGTAATAATCCCCTTCCTTCACAATTTTCCAAAGAGAGTTAGTATCTTTTTGAGTTTGGAAAGTGGTCACTAAGGGTGTGTTCGCATCATTATTCCATTGCCATGCCGTTGCACTTACAGTATTGTCACCACCATTAGATGCAGGGACAAGATACCAGTTGGTTGTCGCATCAAGTATATATGTATTCGTGTTATTATTTGCAATATAATACACTCCCGAATAGTCAGTAGTCTGTCCCCAAGCCTCCCCGACTCCCACGAACAGCAGGAGGAGGGAAAGGATATATCTTATATTTCTTTTCATATCGTGTGTCATATCTATTATAGTTGGTTCAGAATAGTATTTTTATCAATGCCCATCAGTTCAAAAGCGAACAGGCGTTTGCCTAAGTCCTTGAAGGAGGCTCCGAAATGATAGAGATGGTCGTCTAAGATAAGGAAACGGTCGTGGAAACGGCTGTTGTACTCCCTCAACTCTATACGCCGACAGTACTGCTGCTGGTTCAACTGCTGCAGATGCATGAGCGACTGTACCACATGCTCGGTATAGATGGTTGCACTGACACCTTGTTCCCGTTTCTCAAGCAGATCGAAGACGGAAGCATCTATATAGTTGTCAATC
This sequence comes from uncultured Prevotella sp., assembly GCA_937916405.1. Classification (GTDB taxonomy): domain Bacteria; phylum Bacteroidota; class Bacteroidia; order Bacteroidales; family Bacteroidaceae; genus Prevotella. The sequence continues at coordinate 59,916 of CALFUF010000049.1, read as the reverse complement.
AAAATTATCTCCTGCTTCGCAGATTTTACGAGTGCTTCCACCAACTTATAAGCATCGAATATCTGACCTTCAAAAAGTATACCCTCTACAGGTGGTTGATTCGTACGTACGAAGAAATCTATTTTTTCCTGATGGTCTGCCAAAGTTTGCTTTATTTGCAATACCTCATCATGTTGTTTTTCAAAGCGGGCATCCATACGCGACTCCAAGCGTTCCAACTGACGGTTTATAGCAAAGCCTCTGAGCAGATAATCCTTAATGACTTTATTTGCCCATTGGCGAAATTGCGTACCTCGTTGTGACTTTACCCGATAACCGACTGAAATGATTACGTCTAAGTTATAGAGCTTAGTACGGTAATTCTTCCCATCTGCAGCAGTTAGTAAGGAATCCTTACGAACTGAAGTTTCAACAAGTTCCCCCTCTTTGAATACATTGCCTATATGAAGGGTTATGTTGTTACGGGTGGTCTGAAACAACTCCGCCATCTGTGCCTGCGTCAGCCACACGGTATCATCTTCCAACCTGACATCGAGCCGTACGGTCTCGTCTGGCTGGTAAAGGATGATCTCCCCCTGTTGACTTTTCTGCAAATCTATATCGTGTGTCATCTTCATTCGTTCAATTCGTTTGATTCGTGGCTCTTGTTATATTTTATTAATTCCTTGCGGAAATATTTGGTTCATATCGAATAATTACCTATTTTTGCAGTGTTGAATCCCACCGTGTCCCTGACGAAAGCCAAACTGGTGGGTATTGTTTTATATGGGTTTCAATTTGTCTATCTTTTGGCATATCTTCTGAAAATGGTCAAGACCGTATAACATTGACCGACTATCAATACCCATCCATTGAAATAGGATTTGTATCTTGTTATATTCATTAAGTATAAAACCAGTGTCTATTACTGGTTGCTCAAACAAGAAACATATTGGCTCATGATGAGCAATTCGGTTACGCAAAGTATTTACTTTATCCAATTCATTAAAAATATATGAATGATTATACTGCTTTTGTGGTGTTGAACGTGTCTTATTAGGGAAGATCCGCAAAAGGACACGCCCTGTAGCATTGAATTGTGCAGGGGAGAACATATACTTCCAAATACCGAAATCCAAACCTGAAAGTAACTTAGTATGGCTGTATTTCCCCTCAGCAACTAATTTGTCATAAGTATGCTTTATAATTTCATAAGTTTTTACCGTATTACGCGAAGTTAAAAAACCATTAGGCAAGATAGAGTCCCTCAGCCAACTATCGCCAAAAGAAGGCTTTAATTGATTATCTATTGCATTTCGGAGTGCTACCTCAAAACAGCTAATGATAGTGAACATCTCATGTGAAAGGTGAAGGTTATATCTATATAACGTCATTGCTTTACGAGTATCCCCATGACAGGCATTTAGGTACCTTTGCATCCTGTTAGGTGACAAAATATGCTCAAAAATCCTATATTCCATATTTTTTTTCTTAATTTATTTGGTAGTTTCCGAAAATAATATTACCTTTGCACCGCTGATTCCCGGTAGCCCCTGACATTAGTCAAGCTATCGGGTTTGGTTTTTATACGGGTTTCAATATACTTTTCTGCAATCCACCAGACGTGTCTGCTGAATTGGCCAAACGGTGCTTGGCTTTTTCTATAATTCTTTTCTGAGAAATTTGTGCCGTATTCCTGCTGCAATTGTCGTATCTGATCACAAAGTGTCTGACACTTTGTGATGTCGGGCTGATAGAGAATGATTTCGCCTGTATGCCTCATATCTCGTGTCATAGTCGTTATTTTTTGTTAATTCCTTGCGGATTTATCTGGTTCATATCGAATAATTACCTATCTTTGCAGTGAGGATTCCCACCGTGTCCCTGACGTAAGTCAAACCGGTGGGTATTGTTTTTCTATTCCCTTAGTTCATTAATTAGTTTGCAGACTTGTTGCACATGGTTTTCATATCGTGTGTCATATCTATTATAGTTGGTTCAGAATAGTATTTTTATCAATGCCCATCAGTTCAAAAGCGAACAAGCGTTTGCCTAAGTCCTTGAAGGATGCTCCAAAATGGTAGAGATGGTCGTCTAAGATAAGGAAACGGTCGTGGAAACGGCTGTTGTACTCCTTTAACTCTATGCGCCGACGGTACTGCTGGTGGTTCAACTGCTGCAGATGCAAGAGCGACTGCCCTACATGCTCGGTATAGATGGTTGCACTGACACCTTGTTCTCGTTTTTCAAGCAGATCGAAGACGGAAGCATCTATATAGTTGTCAATCAAGACGATCTCCCGTTTCGCAGACTTAACAAGTGCTTCCACCAACTTATAGGCATCGAATATCTGACCTTCAAAAAGCACGCCTTCTACAGGTGGTTGGTTTGTACGTACGAAGAAATCAATCTTTTCTTCTATTGCCTCTATCCTTTTTTCATGTTTAAAAAGACGTTCGTCCACATTTTCTTTCAGTATCTCGATACGCTGACTTGCAGCATATCCACGAAGAAGAAAATCTCTTAAAACAGATGTTGCCCAAATCCTAAACTGGATACCTCTCTTACTTTTAACCCGATAGCCTACAGAAATAATAACATCAAGACTATATATCTTTGTCGGCTTATATTTTGACAGAGTATTATGCAAAATTTGCATATTACTATTTTCATCAAGTTCTCCCTCACGGAACACATTGCCAATATGCCTTGCTATCACAGACTGGTCCTTCTGGAAGAGTTCCGCCATCTGTGCCTGCGTCAGCCACACAGTCTCATCCTCCAACCTGACATCGAGCCGCACGGTCTCGTCAGGCTGGTAGAGGATAATCTCACCCTGTTGACTTTTCTGCAAATCTATATCGTGTGTCATATTTTAACTTTTTATTTTAAAGCGATTTTCTTCTGGATGCGACCGTTATCGGCACGGACGATGTAGACACCTGCGATCGGGATGTGACGCTCGACGGTCTCACCCGGCTGGATGGTGAAGTTGGCAACGGTGATACCACTCACGTTGACGATACGCACATCGGCGGCATGACGGAGTGACGAGGTCACGGCAATCTCATGCTTGCGGATGGTGAAGAGCAGGTCGCCCCCTCCTATCTCCTCCTTCGACGGGTCTTCATCACCGAAGGCGAAGGACGACTCATCGCTGTCGAAGAGGATACGGCTTGCCATCTGACGTGAGCCGGAGGCAGGAGCTTTCTCGAAGTACGGACGGAACGGAACGGTCGTCGTTGCCGCCGTTATCTTGTCGAAACTGCCACCGTCACTGCTCATGATGTATGCGGCATCTGCATCCAGCGTCTTGCTGACGTAGTTCTTCTTGAAGATATAGTCGTCAGCTGTCGTGCCATCACCCTCATCGTCACTCACCTGAATCGTAACGCCAGGATTAGAAGCGAAGGTGATGGTCTGCCTGTCGAGTCTCGCAGGAGCAGGTGTAGCGGTATGACTCGGTGTCCACTGACCACTCAGGTCGAACTCATAGTAAGTCGTACCTGGGAATCCGATGATATATGGTACGGCATTCGCCAACAACGGATACTTCGCCAGGTTGCGTTCCGTCTCATAGTAACGCTGGTAGATATCCGTATTCGCATCTTTCTGAGCATTCTTACTGTAATAGTAGTCCCACAAGAATGTATTACCTACCGTCTTGGAGTCACCTGCGGCATCCGGATAGTTAAATGCTGCGATATAGGTATCGGGCGTTCCCTCTTTCTCTGCCTTACCCTTATATTTACGGAGCCAGTACTCATGACCCGTCTTGGTACCGTTCTCGTCCACGGAACGGCTACCGCTGTAGAAGTGGGTGATCTCACCCTTTTGCTGGGTAGTTACCAGTTCGGCGGTGAACGGCAGACTGACAGCCTCCCAACCCTTCGTCAGATCGACATAATGGTCTGGGGTACGCTGGTGCCACATACGATGGTCGCTATCGAAGCTGTAGCTGATAGGACAGTTGAAGTCACGCTTGTCGACCAACTGATGGTCATTGGTTGCCGTGAGGTCACTCTGTACCAGATGTCCATAGATCGCTTGCGTTGAAGAGATATCCACGCAACGGTTGTTATCATTATGATATTTATCGCTATAGACTGGCTCGGTGAAGTAACCCGTCAGTACATTATAGGTCTTCTCGTTCTGCTCTGATGACGGAGCATAAACGAGCAGGTTCGGTGTCTCGTCGCGGTTAGCGATGCTGATAAGACCGTCGTCATCGAGCAACGGCTGGTAGAACCACTTGCCATTGAGCCCGAGCTGATAGGCTGTATCGTTGTGACCGGCAAAGTCGATAGCGGTCATGTTAGGATAAGCCGCTGTCAGGTTCGTGTCATACTGGTTCTCGGGCTTGCTGTAGGCAACGAGGTTGACGGCAGGATTGAAGTGGGCGACATCCATCGTCTTGCTCTGATAGTAGGCAGGAGCACGATAGACACGGTTGCTCTGGTCGTTATCCGCCAGTCTGCCGCTGCTCTTATAGATATGTGAGGGCACCTCCTCATGTGGACGTGCGTCGTTCCACTTGTAGGTCAGCATCTGTCCGAAGTAGAGGTAGTCGTCAGGCCAGATAGGATAGAAGAAGGTCTTCTCGTCCTCATCGGTATACATACGGACATCTTTCGTCTCAGGTATCTCACCGTCAGCATAACGGAAGTCACCGTCAGCGAAGCGATCCTCGACATAACCGCCACCCAGGTAGATATTCTCCACACCAGAAGAGCAGTACTGTGCATGGGTCTTCTCATAATGACCAGTCTGCGGGTCAGACAAGGTACCGTCTTCCTTATTAATAATATAATAGGTATAGTCAGTACCAGATGCGGTCTTCTTACCGTCATTGTAACGTTTGTAGAGATAGAAGCCGTTCAAGTCGTAGGCAACCGTACCGTTGTAGAAGGCACTCGCCGGCATACGGGTAGGAATACCGTAAGAACCACTATGGTTCGTGTACTTATTAGTGGCATCATCCTCCTCCTGATAGTAGCAGTTCACCATCTGATAGCCACTACCACGTGTCGGATTATGGAAGACAGGCATCGAGGTCTTTGCCTCCGTACTACTGGTGCTGACCCAACAGTTCTCCACATAGCCCCTACCCGTCTCAGCGATACCAGCACCCGTGAACGAGCCTTTGACACCGAGGTTAAAGACACTACCGCAGAGGTTTCCGAACAACGAGTTGCTCAGTCCACTGATATAGTAGCCGTCACCATGCAGATTACCTTCGAAGCAATGAGTATCATTACCAATAGGTGTCCAGTCAGTACCCTCAGGTACTTCCACATTGGTATGCATAAAGAACTCCAAGTTCTGACAATCCTTTACTTGTTCGTTAAGAGAAGCATGACCCGTCAACGTTTCGCCCGTACTCAAATCGAAGAAGTCCTTCAACTGCTGGGCACCGTTCTGTCCGTCCGTGATGTAAATCTTCGGATCACGTTTCACATGGGCATCAGGAATATCCACGTAGTAGTGATGCTTCCCGTCGTCCATCACCTTCGTAAGGTCGTGATAGTTTGCCACGCTGATCGGCTCATGGTTCGAATAGGTCTTACCTAAGTAGGTCTTCGCATAGTAAGCCACGTGGTAGCCATCCTGATACCAGTAGAGCTGGTCACTGTTCGGGAGGTAGTCGATACCATTGATATGACTCTCGGCATCGTCGATATTCTCAAACAGCTCCCATCCACCACCGGTAATCTCGTAAGCGCCTGGTGTTACGACAGGTTCACGAAGACCCAGTTTCGTACCCGGCAGGATGATCTGCGGACGCTTGATATCCTCTACAATAGGTATACCGCTCTTGAACTCAATATGAATATTCACCACATGACGCTCACTGACGGGAGTGACATTACCTTGTGAGTCACTCTCCTCATAGTCGTACTCATAGATGACGGTGATGATCTTCTCCTTCGAGAGGTCGAAGATGTCACTCTCACGACTTACATAGAGGGTGGTGGTCGCTGTTGGTGCGATGCCATGGATGGTGAAGTCCTTCTGATGATTGACAAGACGACTATAGTCAGTTTCACCGATCACGACACCTACTGGCACATTTGATCCACCGCTATATGACGTGGCACCACCCACACCAGCACTGGTAATCGCTGTTCCACCAGTTCCTATCTCATAAGCCTCACGGCAGAAATAGAACGTTTGATTCTTATCACTCTCAGAGAAAGTCAGTCTGGTGATATTGGCTCGTTCTGTGTCACCCAAACTATTGTAGGTCTCACTGGAGATGGTTGTACCCACGGCATAAGGAGTGTTACCCACCTGGAAGCCATTGTTCACCACATAGATGGTTGTCTCGTCCTTCACCGCAATGGTACTATAATAACGCTGCTCGTTAGGAAGTTTCTCAAACTGTTCACGAGTGTATTCACCTCCATTACTCAATGTGACACCATTATAAGTTCCCGTATCAGTACCGTTATAGGTAGCGGTATAGTCCACTGGCTGCTCCAATGAGAACTGTGGCGGGTTAGCCTGAGCGCCTGCCAAGGTCTCTGCCGCCGAGTCGTACTGGTACTTCTGTCCGTCAGGACGACGAAGTGTACCATCAGCACGACGACTGTAGGTCGGGTCAATCAGCAAGTCGAGCGCGTCATAGTTGAAGGAGAAGTGCTCACGGTCATCCTCCGACATAGAAGCCCAAGCCTCTAATGCACGATAGTTCTCACCTGTATTATAGTAATTACCTCCGTAGAGACCTTCGGAAGTACAATAGTATGCTGGCACGATGCCCTCATTGATCTCCTTTATTAACTCTTCATTACCAGCATAAGTTGTCAGATAAGCATCCTTATCTGCCTTCGACATCTTGGTATTGATGAAGATATACTCGGTAGGACTCAACTGGATGGTGTGTGTGCAGACGTATGCCTCATCCACATGACCGCTAAACGCACTGTTGCTGGCTTCGGTCGCCGAGATGGTAGTACCGGCATAGTAGTGGGACTCTGGCGTACTGCCTGAAGCAGGAACCGTCACCTGACTGGTCACGATATATGCTTTTTCGAAGGATGCCTGACCGTCTTTCACCGCTGAAGGATAAGTTGTTTTCGCCGTTTGGTAAGTGTCATATACTTCATTCGAGATGATTTCACCTTGTTTGTAGGAACGCTGTCCGAGGATACTACCTGTTTCGTCTTTCAGGCAATAGGTGGCGCCAGTAGAATTCCACTTAGAAGGGTTGTTCACCTTATAGGTCAACAAGTAACCTGTATCATGGCTGAGGTTGTTAGAGGAGCGGAAGACAAAGTCAAAGTCAACCTCAACATCCTTGATCTCATCATTGACTTCTTTCTTCTGGATAACCGTCGGTGCGGTATCATCAGTACCTCTGATAGCACTATACTCAGAACTCAACAAGACCGTTCCTGCCTTGTATTCTGTATCACCAATCCAACAGTCTTCCTTCACATAATAGGTATCCTCTACGAAGAGCGCCTTCTCTGAAGCCGTCAGCAGATACCAGTCCCAATAACTGATAGGCGTATTGACACCATATTCCACATCGTTGATGACGATCTTACGGTCACCCTCCAGTTTTGTCTGTGTCGTACCGTTGTTGACAGCATAGTAAGCATACTTGTTCGGCATGACATTCAGCAGTTTCATCTTTCCATGCGATGCCGCCGTGATGGTCAACGGGATCTCCACCTGCTCACTGTAAGCATTAGGAGCACCGGTATAGGCGGAGATATACTGGTCATAGACATATACCTCACCCTTAATATACCAGTAGTGGGCAGGAACACCGTCGGCTTTCAGGTACTTACCACTGATGTTATAACAGTCGTCGATGATGGTCTGGGTGCTATGCACGAAGTTACCCGACGATTGCCATTCTTCCCTTTTACTATCATCCGTCTCATACTTGAACTGCTTGTAACTGACAGCCCCTTCGTTCAGGTCAGTGATGGTATGGTGGGTGACTCCCGTCCTACCGCGTTTACCATGCTCGTTCTTCGCATAGACGAAACCGCCACCGACACCAGTCTGCACATTGATGAGGTCGAGTTCGACGACACCCGTGATATAGCCCCAGACTTTCTCTTTCAGACCAGTTCCCGTGCTCTTCTCAGAGGTCAGTTCCAGATAGACACCAGAGGCGAGTGCCACCTGGTTATGGCTGTTACCATTATTACGGGTACGGTCGTTGATATGGTTCTTCTTCCACCCGAAGAAGGTCTGTCCTTCATATTGTGGGCCATAGGTTCCTGTGTCTGTGTTGTCAGACGTACGGGGTGTACCAGTTCCCACATCACTACCTGTTCCACCATCGCCAAAGTCAAAGTCACTACTGAGGGCACCGAGGTAGTTCACAACGTTATAGATACCGAAGTAGTTACCATGCTCCTTCTTCTCTTCATCACTGGCATCAGCAGTAATGACAGACACCTTCTTATTCAGTGACAACTCACGGACACGGTTGATGGTATAGTTCGTATAGTCCACCGTCTCCGGCACACGGTCTGGTGCTCCCTGCAATACCATACGGCTACCCCACACACCGCAGAAGTCGGCACGCTGGATGGTGTTCATCGGGCGACCGGCATAACGGGAGCAGACACCATTAGCCACCCAGTAAGTTGAATTAGGCTCACCGTCAGGACCTAAGATAGAGACCCCGCCATCTTTTATTCCGTTAAACAAGGTCACCAACTCGTCTTGCGAGATCGTGGAGCCTAACTTGTAAGTTTTTCCTTCCTTGTCGGTACATTCCTTCTTACAGAGATAACGCAACTCGTAATATGCTTTCTCACGATCAGGAAGGACTTCATATTTACTCAGCGAGATTTCTTTGGAGATACTATAATAGTCTGTTCCGTAGTTCGTGATGTTCAGTCCGCGGTAACCATCCACGAAGGTCAGGTTACCATCACCGTAAAGTCCACCGACATGGGAAGAACCGATAGTGATAAGGTCACGGTTATAGACATCATGGACAGATGCCGTCGCATTACCAAATACCGTCGTGGCATTGGCAAAGACAGTCGCAGAACCAGACGAGGTGTTACCACCGGCAAACACGGCATTATGGATGATGATTCCGAAATCGTCTAAGGATGACCAACCAGCGGCGTCCTTGTTTCCTAATGTGTTGAGGTAAGTGGTAGGAACATAATCACCTACATCATAAGTTACTCCATCATAAGTAACAGATTCACTCGTGACACGTGGATGCGGTTCCACCAGCACCTTGCAGTCCTCGGTGAGCACATATTCATCATCCTCTTTTTTCCATCCTTCGTCAGTATCTGTTTTGGTTCCAGGAGTATATGCGCCATAGTTGCTATCGTCGCCTACTCTGTATTTGTAATAGTAACCTTCCCCAGGGTTATCTTCATCTTCACCATAACGTTCTCCGCGCTTGATACCTACATGCAGTTTCCCGTCTTCCTCGTAGGCACTATAGACATAACCGATATCACCACCGCCGAAGACGTTACCGTTACCCTTACGCTCCTCGTCGCTGCTGACAGTCTCATTACCGATCTCACCACCATGGATATAGACACGGGTCTGTCCGAAGACATAACCATCGGAATAGAGGGTACCACCCTCACCGAGGTTGTTGTAACCACGACCGCCACCAAAGACGTTACGATGGACATGACCCTCATACAGGGTGACATTAGACTGTCCTGCCTTGTAGATACCTTGCAGGGTACGTACGGAGTTGTTCTCACCAGTGGCACTGATGACACCACGACCGATTGCCGCAATCTCACCACCACCGAAGAGGGAGTTACGTACATGACCGCCATACATAAAGACATGGCTGAAGTCCACACTACTGTTGTCGATATAACCACCACCGAAGATACAACCAGAGTCATAGAGGCGGTTAGTACCGTCACCGTTCCATGTCTCGTCATCCAGTTTCTCCTGGTAGTAGCCGTCACCTGCTGAAATATAGGATCGTGTCTTGTCTGTCGGCTCGTCGGCAAAGTAGCGATAACCCACAAAACCATTGTTCAGGGTGATATTGGTTGTACCGAACACGGCGCCACCCTCACCGCCACCGTAGGCGTTACGCTCAATGGCAGGAATACCATCTACATAACTACTTCCATCCCGTTTACCAATGACAACATGCGTCTCACCCAACACATCATTCTCAGTCGATCCGTCGATAGCACCGTCATGGTAACCGACACTTCCCTTCCATCCGCCACCATAGACATTACGGCAGGTTCCTCCCTCGATATAAGCATTGGCACTGGCGATGAAGTCGTACACATGGTATTTATCATTCACGGAACCAGAGGTTCCGGCTGCATAGATGTCTTTTTCAACCTTTCCGCCAAACAAGCCAATAAAGGTGGTACCATGGACATCACCAGTGTTTTCTTCGTCTGAACCCAGTCCTCCACCATAGGCATAGGCACCGCTACGAGTACCATTATATATATAGCCGCTGACCCAAGCACCCTCTTTAATCAGAACGTTGGTATTGTATTTCTTTCCATCGTATTCGGCAATGGCAAGATCATTATCCAGACCTGTATCTTCGTAGTCGTCCAAGCCAAGGTCAATGGTGACAGGGTCTGTCTGTGCCGCCATCTCTGCCCTCCAAGCGTCCGTCGATATTTGGTTCATGACACGTCCTAGTTGTCCACCACCATAGACCTCATAGACCTGAGCGGTATTGTTCAGGTTCACCTCGGTATACTGTGACCAGGTATCCTTACCATAACCGGCGCCATAGACCGTGGCATAGTATTCATTGTCTTTATCATAGTATACCGGTGCATTGATGTTCACCTTACTATATAAGGTACGGCGGAAAGCATTGTTACCACCATAGATACCCGTGCGATAACCACCAACCAGCGCGTCACTACTGTTCCAGTTGACATTAGCCTCATAGACATCACAAGAATGCTCATTAGACGTACCGTAGGCACCACCGAAAATCTTCTCCAACTGGATGATAGAACCTGCGGGGACATTCACCACCGTACGACGGGTGACACCCTCCTCGTAACTACCACCATAGACTGCCTTGATTTTACCACGGGCAAGGTCGATGACAGCCATACCTACACCACCACGCTCACCGGCACCGAAGAACTCCGTGCTGCTGAAGGAGGTCATGGTTTGTGGGATATCCACGAGGATATAACTGCGGTTCTGCATCTTGTTCTCCTCTTTCTCACCTAAGTAGCCCTCTCCTGCGCCATAGACGAGGTTAACGGTATTGCTGATATTGTCGGTCGGTCGGAAGTTGACAAACGCATTGTCCAGCCAGGGCTTAGAATAGCCCTCTCTTGCGGTACCCATCGTTCCTTCTCCATCAGTGTTATAGAAATACTCGCCATAGTGTGCGTCTGTATAGTCATACACACCATAACAGCCACCATAGATATTTTCCACACGACCCTGCTGGTACTCCACGTAAGCGGAGGCATTCAGCATGTCCGTATGAGACACCTTGCCTTTAGCGTCGTAACCACCATTATCATTGGTGCGTACACGACTTTCGAAGTTGCCTAAACCAAGGATTTTACCTCCCAAGTCATTACCGCCATAGACATAGTCACGGACATAGGGGAAACCGCCATTATAACCGATATAGGTCTCGGTATGTCCAAGGATATCCGCCATACAGGAGCCTGCGAAGGTGTTGAACACACGACCGTTACCTAAATTGATGGTGGTGTTACCACAGACGGGTCCGAAGAAAGCGCCACCATAGATGAACTCCGCCTCCGCCATATCGTCATTGTCGTCTTGATGACCTCTATAAACACCAGCGTATTGACCATTCACATTAATGGTACAACTGTATTTAGGATTATATTTGAAGGTCTTGTTATTGAATGTAATGCTTTTACCGTCACCGTCATCAGACTTACCGATGACACCCTGCTCACCGCCGCCGAAGATCTGGAAGGTATAGCCCTTATTCAGGTTGATGGTCGTACTACCCCATATCTCGGAGTCTTTACCATAACCGCCACCGAACACGTTCAAGGCGGTTCCTAATACGTCCATACCCTGCTTGTCAAGGAGTACACCCGTATGACGCTTGGTAATCTTATAACTGTCGTTACCATAGAGTTTCGGTTCTCCACTCTCCGTATTCAACTCGACCTCGTCAAAGACGATCTTACGGTCAAAGATGGTCTCGTTCAGGTTAAGAATGACATTACCATTGACGTGTCCGCTGTTGTAACAACCACCATAGATGTTACCACCTGTCAGACGGCGGTCAAGGTCATATTCATTACTATCTTCATTTTCACCTGAAGTAACAGGATCGGTCTTTATACCTGTACTTGCATAGATGGTGTTCCATATTAGTCCTTCTGATTTATCGTCTGGATTTTTCCATCGCTTCGGCTGAATTTTCAGACCCGAGAGGTTCAGTTCCAGTTTGTCACCGTTGCTATCTGCATTACCAAGCAGTCCACCCTCGTAGGCAGCGTTGTAATCTGTTCCCTTTACATTAGCATTATTAGAGCCTCCCACCAATTTATTAAATATAACCACCTTATGGTCGAAGTCGATGGTGGTCTTTCCGCTGCTGGTCATACTTCCTACGTTACCACCGCAGAAGAAAGAACCAAAGTAGGAGGAGTATGGTTCGTAATCGGCAGGATCAGGATTCAGTAGTTTGTGCGAATCGTCGAACGTCACACGGGGCATCAGGGACATCGCGACACCATCCATATAGGAGGCAAAAGTAGTTGCGTCAGTCAACAAATCTATGGAACTAAACTTTGACTCGTCACTGGTGATTCTAGTGCTCTTCATGGTACGCAGAACACCCTCATGCTTTACCACCACAGTACCTTCCTTTACTTCCTCATTCGTCTCCACCATCCCCTCACCATTATTACCGAGGAACACTTGGTCGGCATAGACATACGAGCCGATCTTCAACTCCACCCTGGCATCTGCCTTCGTAGTGGCAAGCGTAGCACAGTTGCCACCCACATAGACGGAGCCACCGATAATGGTGGGCTTACTTTCCGTACCAACCAGACGGATAGACACCTGCTCGGCATTGGGACGGAAAGCATTCAGGGCTTCCACTGAAGTTTTTCCGACAGGTATCGTATAATATAGGTCACCATAGGTCTGGTCGTTCATCAAATAAGCATTATCCGTATAGGGATAGGCACCGTTACCGCCACCATAGACATCACCATTGATACTGGTATAGACACCCACGGCATTACCACCATAGACACGTCCCGTGATATCATTACCACCATATACATTATTAATATCACCACCACGTACCAATACACGTGCCGACAATCCTGGCGGGAACTTGTAACCCTCGCTTTCTGGAAGTTGTATGTCATCAGAAGCCACATCACCCCCTGCCTCTGTCAACGGGTGGACATCTGCCATACGGCAACCGCCATAGACATTGTCGATAATCAGTTGCTTCTTTTCTTCTTCAGTAGTTCCTTGCGGATCGATTTCCAGCAACAATCCGACAGGACTGGTCATCGCTCCTCGGTTACCACCGGAGTAGATATTTCTGATCTTTCCCTTTTGCAGGTTCCACTTAGGACGGATATGCATCGCCTCCAAGTTGTTGCCACCAAAGAAACTACCGATCTGGTAGGCTGCACTGGTAGGATAGGTATAACCGGGGTTGAAGCCCATCTCCTTGATTCGTGCGTCGGTCAGCAACTCATAGCCTGCCGCGTCTTTCACAGAGTTAACGACCGGACTTGTATTTTCCACATAGATGACGGCATTCTCTTTCACCGTCGCATTGTTACCACCACCGAAGGCATATACCATGGAACCACCCACGATCTCCAAGTAAGTTCGGTCCAGTTCGGGCTTCGTGAGTCCGTAATAGGGGTTAGCAGTATTATCTTCCAGTTTCTTTGAGTCATAGTCATAGGCACCGTTACCGCCACCAAAGAGTTGACCGAGATAGACCTTACCTTTCTCGTTGGTTTGCTCCACCGTGTTAGATGAACTGATACGGACAAAGGCATTCCACGTGTTATCCACGTTGTTGGCACTGGCTTCAGTAATTCCCTCTGGAATTGTCTTGGTCAGTTCACTATTCGTACCAATCTGACCAGAGATATCATTACCGCCATAGACACGGTTGATAAGGATATAGTCTGAGGCTTTCTCACCATTGATATTGACGAAGGCATGACCACCGACATTCGCCTGACGAGCACCACCGAAGACCTCATTCAGGTCACCGGCATTCACAGTGACAGCCGTATTACCGCTGACATCACCGGCATTACCACCACCATAGACACTACCGCCTATAAGTATCTGACCATTGACCAATGACCAGTGACCAGTGACCATTACCGCCAGCAGCAGCAATCGTTTCAAGAAACTACACCTTATTATATTATATATATCAGTCATTCTATTCTTCTAACGTAAACGTTGGATTATCCAAGTCGGGGTCCGACAACTGGTAGAGGTAAGTAGGGTTCACCGTCAGGGTGAGCGTCACCTGCTGCCCTCTCGTCGGTTGGCTCGCCAAATCCAAGTTATCAGGAAGTTGATTCGTTGCCTCGCAGTCCTTACGGATCAGGTTCCCTTTCCTGTCATAGACATCGTAGGTCGTGACAAGGGTCAGGTTGCCGGATACCGCAGGAGCAAAGCAGCACACGAAACTGGTTGTCGTGGTCGGTATCTCCACACCCTCCACACTCTCAAAGAAGGTGGCGGAGGAGGTTCCTGCCGCAGGTGTTGTATACTCAACAGTGGCTGGGTAGTCTTCTGTCGTATTCGGTGTCAACTTGACCGTTGCCGTCATGGTCCCCGCTGTCGTGTTCAGTGTCAGCGACTTCACCTTGATGGTACGCAGTGTGTTGTAGGTAGCATCCACTTGGAAACTGAACTTCACGGACGCAAAGAGGTGGTCCAGCAACAAGCGGAGATAGTTATTGTCAGCCTTACCTCGATAGTCAAACTTTCCTTGTAGCAAGTCACCATCGTTATCCTTGACACCAGTGATGAAGCAGACATCATCGGCACTGACGGTACTGATGTTCGAGAGGGTCAGTGTGACGACCTCCCCACTCTTGCTGATGCTCGATGAAATCGGGTCTTTCTTAGGCATATAGCCAAAGATGGTATAGTCTTTGTTTTCCTCCACCATAGCCTGTGAGTGCCAGTCGTTATTACTGTAACTGATGAGTTTAACTGCTGGAGTGCCCGCAATATTCCCATCTTCAAGGACATACAAGCCGATAGCGATCTCATGGTCAGGGGTATATGCTGAATAGCCTTCAGTGACTGCACGCATCTGGAAGTCGGTGGCATGATAGTTGGCAGTATAGGGTACTACCTGCAAGGGATGCCCCTGCCGTGGCACGTCTGTACCGTCACCACCCGCACCGTCGGAGGAGCAGGCAGTAATCAGCCAACAGCTCATGGCTAACAGTCCCAAACCATATTTACCAGTTATATACCTCATGACTCGCACTTGCATTGGTCCAATCTTTTATATATATCGTATTCATCTGGAGGAAACCGCCACCGGCATGGTACGCATAGACGATCCATGTGTGGTTACGGCGGAAGTCGCCTGCGGCATCCATCTCGAATCTTCCTGTCTGTGCTGCATTTTCACCTATCTGATAGGTAATCGTACCTGAGAGTTTCTGGTCTGACTCACGCAGATAGAACGGACCTATCTTGGTCAAGTCCGACTGGTCGATCAGATCCTCATAGTCCTGTGCTTCCTGTCCACTATAGATATAGAAGGTAGGATCGGCAACCTCCTTCACTTTCTCTTCTGTTGCTGATGCTGTCCATAAGGAAGTCTCCGCATTCCAATCCGTCGTCAGCGTGCGGGTCTGCTGAATCAAGTATTCGGCATTAGGAATCATATTTGCATCCAACGAAACACTTTTGATATACAGCGGATCCACAGATGTTGCGGGTTCTACTGCTGCTGTATTGGCAAAGACGAAGCGCACTTTGGAGATGGCACGTTCCAGTCGTACCGTAGCGATATGACTGGTAGTACCCACTCGCAACACAGGGGCTTCACCAACCACAGGTTGTGCCGTCAAGGAACCAGTCATCGGCAGTCCCTTCTCTGGTACCGAGGTGGTAGGTGTTGTCAGTCCGAAAGACGTTTCTGGAATCGTAGCATCGAGGATCTGTTGGCGTGTACTGCTTCCATCCAGTTTGCTATCGGCTGCATAGCCATCGGTAGGGATATTTGCCATGACATAGACATCCACATAGGGTTTGTTATGGGCGAAATCATCACTGACAGGAAGCTGGTAGACAGCACCCTCACCGACATTCAGCTGTGCGGTGTCATCCGTAACCAGATATGCCACCGTCTCTCCTGTCGCATTATTACATACCCATATCTGCAGTCTTGTGATCTTAGTCTCGTCAAAAGACGCATCGACATGACCGACATCCGAGCGGATCAACAAAGGATGCTCTGGAGAGTATACATAGACAGTCAGCATGGTAGGCTGCTGCTCTCCTGACTCATCAGAGGAGCTGCAGGCTACAGCCAATAGCAAGAAGCTAATGGCAAACAGCCACATCCTGATATGTATTCTCCTACTCACCTTTTTCAATTTTTCAACTCTAAAGTTTCACGGTTGTCGTCGTCGACTGAATCCATTGCGTTACCACCTGCACACCAATCTCCAGACGAGGCTCCAGCAGATCAGGGATACAGGTATAGGCATTTGCCAGAGAGGTCACCGTCATCTTTGCCGTGGTGGTGAAGTCTTGTGTGAACACCCGACCGGCACAGTCTCCCTCTCCCATTCCTGCCGGGTCAAGGTAAGCCACTAAATAGAACTTCGTTCTGGGATAGACGATGCCGTCCCTGCCAGCGAACGCAATGCCGTTATTCTTAAACTCCAGAACGACAGGTACCTTCTCATTGTCATAGGACTGGAGGACCAAGGTATTCGTTTCCGTACCACTCACCACGTTGTCGTAGATAAGACGGGCATCCAAGTCGCTCTTTGGCTCCTGTGGCTTGAAGTCGAAACCAACCGTATGCTGTCCACCGACGATCACTGCTGTCAACGGACAATCCGTCACTTCGTCTGTCAGTATGGTATGTAAGCGAGCGACTCCATACTGCAAGGGGTCTGTCAGTGCCACGGATTTGGTAAACCAGCCAACGACATTGCTTGTCGTATAATAATCTGTCAATAGCTTATCCCACGTCGCTGCCGCCTCATATCTGTCCTTTCCGACTTCTGAATCAGAGGTTTTTATAGCACTGTTGACATAATACCAAAGCTCGGCAGGATAGGTGAAGCGAGTGACATTGTTGATATTGTCAAGGGTCGTCGTGGTAGCACTGACAGAGAATTGGTCTCCCAGTCCTGATCCTGTCCAACGCAGGACAGCGGCACCGTCGGGGAGTCCGAGCGTGCTTGGATATTGATTGTTCAAGCAAGTTACATTTTCAATATCGCCGATTTCCAGTTTAATAGCCTCACTCAAAGCATCAGTTCCTAACTGACTCTTGAGATGCTCCACATGCTGCTTGACATAAGCGGCAGACCCAGCTAACAGCCCCGTCCCGTCGGGATTCGCTTTGATGAAGTCGAGATAGAGCTGGTGTAAGGTCTCGTCGGTCGTCGTACTCCATTTATCCCCACGTGCTGTCTCCGTATTGGCTATGTTCGTCAGATAGGCGGCAAGATCCCTTGCAGGTTGGAAAACATTGTCTGCAGTAGGATCAACTGTCTCCGCTTCATGAATCTGCTGCAACTGGAAAGTGATGTCATCAGGTTCCGCATCGGCTGCCAAGGGTGTTACCAGTATGCCATTCTCCTGATTAGACTCTTTCCC
Organism: uncultured Prevotella sp.; assembly: GCA_937916405.1. GTDB lineage: Bacteria > Bacteroidota > Bacteroidia > Bacteroidales > Bacteroidaceae > Prevotella. Next base: position 42,114 of record CALFUF010000049.1, on the reverse strand, counting down.
TGTGACAGTTGCTGCCTGTCCATAGGCAAGCATCCGGTTAGTACCCTCTGCTATCTCACAGTGATCGATATAATAGTAGTACTTGTCTTGTACCCTGTTCACCTCTGTGCCTTTGGTAGTGGCAAGCAGAGGCTTGTCGCCAGAAGCGACAGGGACATCGCTGCCCGCTGTCATGAAAGGAAGCACCGTGATGTCTTGGATGCCACGGAAATTAGACACATCGTTCTGTACCACGTCGTTAGCCATACGCATCGTACCCAGCTGACGAACATGAAAGAAGATGTCGCTTGCAGGACGCTCCTCGGGTGCAGTCACACCATCCTCTGTCGAGCACGACAGCAGTATCACGCTCATCAACATCAGATACAGGATGATGTAACTTTTTTTCATGGACGTTCTTAATTAAAAAGGATTACAAGACAATATCATGGTGCCCACCCTCTTTCCAGTCGAGTGTCACGCTGACACCCACTTCCGAAGCTGTCGTTGACACACTACCGTCGTTCTGCATCCTTGCCCTCAACACCTTCAACTGTCCGGCACGCAACGGTTCCTTGAAAGAGAGGATTGTCTCCGTCACCTTCCCGTCGGGCAGGGTGACATAGACACGGAACTCCCAAAGGGATTGCTCTCCTTCCTGGGCGACAAACGGTTCCTCGGTCTCGATGACGGTTCGCATCGGCTCCTTGGAAGGGAAGTTCACGGAGCAGAACGCCAACAGACCAGAGCCATTATCGTCGACACGGTCGGCACGGACGATAGGAGCTTTCGGCGCAAAGACGAAGGAAGAGTCACGGATACTGAACCTGGTGGCAAAACCGGTACTGTACATCTTGGTCTGATAGTCATCATGCCCTTGTGGGTCGATGACCAGTGCGGCAGCACAGTTTGCCATATACAGATGCACGTTGAATGTCTGGTTGACACCCTCCAACACATCCATCTTCTGTCGTGCCGTAAACAGTCCTGTGGTTTGCGAGTCTATCGTGTCACGGTCAATCTGCAGCAACTGGGCAGGATGACAGCGTTCGTCACTTGCCAGTCCCACCACTTTATTATTGGCGATATTCGCTGTGGAAAGGTGCATATACTGACGCATCGGCAGATGGAGCGTGTAACTTGCCTGGTTGGCATCCATGATATGCTGGTCGTGTTGCAGACGGATCGAGTCGCCTGTCGTGTCATAGAACGACAGGTCGACATCGTGAGCAAAATCGGTGAAGATATTACTCAGGTGCTGACGCAGGGCATCCGCTAACAGAAGGTCGGTTTGGGTCGTCAGCTCCGTCTCCAACTCTGTTGTCATGTTGGTGACCAAGCGCAACTCATAATTCAATTCCGCATCTGTGCCGCAGTCACTCAGGTCGTCGTCAATCACAGAACAAGCCGTGGAGACTGTCATCAAGAACAATCCCGCCAACATCAGTGCTATGACCTGTATATTTTTCATGTTACCCATTATTTCTCTCTGGGAGAATGCGCACTTCGTGCGTTCATTAATAATTAATACACCTCACAGGGGCATCATCCCCTGTGAGGTATGGAAAGATTACATATTTACATCAAAGGTCAAGCCTGGCTCCCATGTCAAGTCAACACTCAGACCGAAGAGCACCTCTGTGGCGCGCAGGTCGGGGATGGCACTGTATGCCTTACTCAACGCATCAGTTCCCAGTGTGATATTGGCAGTGGTCTTATAGTCCTGGATGAAGACACGCTTCGTGCTTTCGTTGGTGATGCGGTAAGTATCAGTACCACGAGTGGCACCTGCCCAGGTTGTTGTATTGTTAGCAAGATCCAACTTACCAATCAGGTAGAAAGTGCTGCCAGCAGGAATCATACCCTCTGCGCCATAAAAGTCACAACCGTCATTGACAATCTGCAGGGCGATGACGACATCTTTCTGTGTACCGCCAGCATCATAGTTATCAAAGACAAGAGTATAGTTGTTCGCTGTCGCTGTCGTCGTAGAAAGTGCTGTTTCTTTGAAGGTCACGTCATTGTCGTAGATGACGGAGTTGAAAGTGGTGGAGGTAGGCACCATATTCCAACCTACCTGTGCAGGCTGACCACCTACCAGAATACCCGTTACCTTGAAGGCAGATTTTTTGTTAGCGATGTCTTTTGTTTCCGCAGCAGTAATTGTCTGGTTGGTCGCTGACCCACCGATAATAGCAGCCATATTATCCGTCATTGATGCTTGAGTGAGTTCCACTTTAGACACCAGCATAGCAACACCATAGTTCACATTGTTGGTCATGGCGACGGCACGGGTGGTGGCAGTCACTGCGGACTGTGTCCAGTCAGTCCAATTGTCTGCAGTATCCCAGGTAGTTGTTGTTGTCGGGTAATCAGAAGCATTCTTGTACTTATCCGTAGCGCGCAGTGGTGAGTTGTCGAAATAAATCAACTCGGCAGGATAGCGATAGTCTGAGAGAGCTGCGGTTGTAGTCGTTCCCACATTCGTTGCAGTAGTAACTTTATACTCAAACTTTTTATCTGTATCTTTCCATGTCAACTGTGCGGCACCCATCGGCAGATTAAGTCCTGTCGCACCAGAGGGGAACGTATTATCAGTGAAACCAGTCAACGTTGCCGTCCAGTTGTCTGGATCAGTATCGGTATCAGTAATAGAGATTTTCAATCCATTACTGTCCGAATTAATACTCATGCAGATAGCTTTGGCAATCGTCTGGATCTCATATACAGAACTATGTGCGTTAATTGCCTTGGCACTCTTATAAAGGTCTAAGACGAGACGCTTTACTGCTTCTGCGGAACCAGCATACTGGGTTATGTTTTTAGTGAATTTGGTATACAGCAAGGCGATGGCAGCATAGCGTCCGTCCGTCTGTGCGGTAGTCACCGTCCCTTCCCAATCTGTGGTATTGGCGATAGCCGTCAGGTAATTGGCGATATTCGTTCCGTCAGTACCAAGGTCTGTAGCGATAGAAGTCAGACCAAAGGTAATATCATTAGTATTCTCGGTTTCTTTGGTCAAAGAACTTGTCACCTTACCTTTCTGGAAATTCGTCCCTGAACCGTCTGCTGTTCCATAGAACAGGAAATTGTTGGTTCCCACTGGAATGGTCAACGAATACACTTTGCTGGACTGTTCGGCGGTGATACCCGTTAGAGAACCGAGTGCGTAGTTTTTGACTGATCCAGAAGCGTAATTCGTAGTTTTATTTGCAGCGGGTTCTTCACTGAATGGCAGCAGGAACATATTCTTCATTCCGAGGAAACTATTATTCTCCTGTACATTCGCAGCAGTCATACGCATCGTAGAGGCCTTTGTAATGTTAAAGGCAAAGTCTGTACGGACACCTGTTCCGTCATAGGTAGGATTTACATCCGCACCAGCCACCGCGTCGTCACTGGACGAGCAGGCAGTGAAACTTGTCACGCTCAGCAGTGCTATCACACCGGCATAAGCAGAATTCTTGAACTTTTTCATAATCGATTATGTTTTTAATTTAAATTAATTAATTGCTGTTATTGTCGTAGAACACTCTCAGATAACCGGAGTTACGCTGGTCACTCAGGAAATGCTCTTTGATATACTGGTAGGTGTGTCCGCCACGCAGCTTACGGATCTGCTGCTCACGACGGGTGAGGTTCGGCTCGCGGTCGATGATGTCAACGACTTGCTGCAGCTCGGCGGCATGGCTGTCACCGATGGCTATCGCCTCCTCTATCTGGTCACGGAAGTCTGCCCAGTCCTCACCGCCATAGGAGACGGCAAACTGGTCGTCGCTGACGTGCAGGCGGTCTTGGATATATTTCTTCAGTGCGTCGGCACGTCCCTGAGCGATCTTCTCGTTGAAGGCTTGGGCGCCATCGAAGGAGGCAAGTCCCACGATCTGTATCTTGCTGAGCTTGACATCCTTGAGGACAAGCAGCTTCTCGGTAGCCTCCACAATCTGGTCGAGGGTCTTTTGGTTGTCACGCCACCCGGGTTGGATGTCGGTCTTCGCCATGGGGAAGTAGACGAACAAAGCACGCTCGTCACGGCGCAGCACCTGACTGCGGTCGTAGGACTTGTACTCGGAGATATCGGCAAGGACGGGATACTCCTCACAGAGCCGGATGAGGGGATCAGCCGCTACGCTATCCACAACCACCTCCACATAGTCGGTCTTGACCTCAGGCTCTGGCTGTACAATGGCAGGGATGACAGGCTCGACGGGCTCCATGGGCTGAGCGACCTTCTTCGGACGACCGGGGAGGTTGAAGACGATATTCAATCCTGCCTGGGGCATGGCAAACCATTTCTTGTCGTTACCGATCTTCGTACCGCACTCTCCACACTCGTAACGGTCGTATTTCGTATAGCCGACGGCGACACCGATTAACGCCTCGATATTCCAATGGCGACCCAAGGGCCAGGAGTACCCATAATACACACCGAGGGCGCCAAGGTCTCCTTGACGCCGTTCATCTCTCACACTCTTGTAGAGTCCGAAGGGAAACTTGATATCCGCGACATTGTAGTGACTGTAGATGAGGTTGACTCCGAAAAAATGATGCACATTGACGGAGTCTGTCCAGTAACGCACATCGGGTGACACTAATAGGTGCTTCCATTTCTTCGACTTGTGGTCGTCGGTGGGCCATGGGCGGTAACCACCTGTCACGCCCATCGACCAATGGGGTGCCAGCCGTAACCCTACTCTCAGGTTGGGAGTAAGCCATGCGTCATATAACAGATTATTGCTGATGGTCACCTGCTGTGCCACTATACGAGTAGTCGCCAGTAGCAGAATGAGGGTTAAATAAACTTTTATTCGTTGATTCATCTTCGTCTGTAATCCCATTAGGAGTCGGAAACTTAAAATTTCTTAATTGTAGTATTTGCAAAAATCAGTGCAAAGATATATAATAATGTCTACATGTGGTTACTTTAGGGGGGGGTAATTAACTTTATTTAACCTAATTAATACAAAAAGCCCTGTTATAAATAACAGGACTCTTCATTTCCATGGCACTTTTTGCAAGAGGAAGTCGTAGATATTCAAAAGGAAAACACCATCTTCGTTGTAGCCAGAATGGTAGCGGTCGCCAACAATGATAATTTTTCTGAAATTGTCGTTCACTTGCAATAAAGATGCTTGCTCCTGATTCTCTTTTTCCCTGTCGGGAAGCGTGAAAGCCGACTGTATATATAGCCGCTCATCATGGCGGTTCACAACAAAGTCTATCTCAAGGTTGCTACGTATGCGCTTTCCGTCCTCGTCCAGTCTGAATGTCTCCACCCTGCCAACATCAACGCTGTAGTGAAGCCTTCGCAATTCATTGTAGATAACATTCTCCATCGTGTGGTTAAACTCTATCTGACGGAAATCCAATACGGCATTTCGTATTCCAACATCTTCGAAATAGTATTTGGTCTCTGTTCCGATGTATTTACGACCTTTCACATCATAACGAAGAGCCTCGTTGATGAAGAAAGCATCTTGCAAGTGTACTAGATATCGTGCTATCGAGTTTGAGCCGATATCAATACCTGCAGCCGATTTGAACGTATTAGCAATGCGTTTAACATTGGTACTAGACCCTATCCCCGATGCAAGGATACGCAACAATTCACGTAATCCGTCGCTACTGCGTAGATGGTTACGCTCTATTACATCTTTTAGATAAACAGTTTCATATATCTCACGGAGATAGTCCTGTTTCTGTGCTGGAGACTCGAATTGCTGAACGGCGGGCAGCCCACCATACAGATAGTAGTTTTCAAGAGCCTGAGCAAGTTCCCCACCTGCTACTTCATAGTATTCAGCGAAACTAAGAGGATGTATGCGTATCTCCCAGCCACGTCCCCGAAATTCGGTGATGACATCCTTTGACAGAAACTTGGCATTGGACCCCGTCACATAAACCTCGGCATTGGGAATGCTAAGGTATGAGTTGAGCACATCTTCAAACTCCGCTACCAGTTGTATCTCATCAAGCATGATATAGTACATATTGTCATCAATCAGGTGGCTGTCGATATACTCCAACAAAACATCAGGATTACGCAACCGCTTGTTGCGGCGGTCTTCGAGGTTCACTAGAATTAAGTGGTCTTCCTGCACACCACGCTTCAATAGATAATCGTGAAAAAGATTGAAGAGTAAGAATGACTTGCCGCAGCGACGGATGCCTGTCACAATTTTAATCATCCCATTACCTTCGGAAGATACGAGTTCTTGCAGATACTTTTGACGTTCGAAAATCATGCTTTTATGGATTTTTTTTGTGAACTATCACAGATTTTTGCCACAAAAATACACTTTTTCTGCTAAATTACCAAATATCAAGCATAGAATCTTTTATCCTCATCACATAATGCCTACAAACGCTCTCTTTAGGAGGGGTAATTAACCATTGTTGCAAAATTCCGTGATTCCTTTTGGAGTTGCGGAATTTTTTTGTATCTTTGCCGACGAAAACGAAAAAGACTGGATTATGCAAATCAATACGATGAACGAGACGCAAATGATGATTTTGGAATCGTTTGCAGGGGCACAGGACGAGCAGGAACTGAACGCGCTGATGGACGTGTTGCGTAATTTCTATGCTTCCAGGCTTGAGGCAGAGATGCAGCGTCTGTGGGACAATGGTACACTTGACCAACAAGCACTTGATAAACTGCACGGTGAACACCTACGTACTCCTTATCGTCAATAACAGTATTGAATGAACCATTTCATGCCTCGTATTGTACTTGATACCAACAGCCTTTTGCAGATTTTGGGAGCCCGGAGTCAGTATCATTTTCTGTTCGGAGAGTTTCTCAAGGGGCATTATGTGCTGTGTGTATCAACGGAAATACTTTTTGAATATGAAGAAATCTTACGTGAGAAGGCATCACCAACCGCAGCAGATTTGTTTCTGAAGGTAATATCCCGTTCTCGTAATGTGGAACGAAAAGATCCATACTTTCGCCTTGGCATAGTCAAGCAAGATGATGATGACAACAAATTTGTAGATTGTGCCTTTGTGAATCATGCAGATTTCATCGTAACTGACGATAAGCATTTCGACGATGCAGCCCAATCGGCATTCCCGCAATTCCGAATTGTTGGGTTGGATGCATTTGCCGACATGATGCGAAAGAAATATCATTGTTGAACCCTTAAAACCGCAGTTGCCTATGGGCTGGAAGATAACTTAAAACAAAAACAATGATGAAGAAACAATAAGGTAGGAGGACACAAAGATGGATAAGAAAGAGTATATCATCCCCAGCGTGAAGACCCATGCCATGAAGAGCCGTCTGCTGCTGGTCAATTCTGACACGGGCATCCAGAGCGGCTAGACTGGCACCCAGCAAGTCTACGACGATATAGAGGCAGACCCAGAGAATGCTTTGTAATAGAGAACTTTAAGAAAAGAAACCCATAAAAAGGTGAGGGTGTGTCAAAATAGGCACACCCTCTCTTCATTTCACATGACAGGAGCGTCTTTACATGCACGAGGTAACACCTAAGGTGGTGGCGATGGCGGTGAGGATACTCACTACGAGCTGAATCACCATTTTCCAAGTCTCTTTCTTCATCACTCACCTCCTTCCTGTGCGTTCGTGTTCTCTACAGCCACCGCATTCTCATGCGTCTCCTCGAAGGTCACGTCCTTCACGAGCATCTTGGCATTGGCATACTTCTGGGCGATGGTACCGTTGGAACGCTGACTCTGTCCAGTCACGATACGGGTAGTCTCCGGGATGAAGATCACACGACGGGTGGTGATGTTCTGCGCACCCACATCCTCCGGCTTGCTGACACCGATGCTGGAGAAACCGACACGGAAGATACCGATGCCGTCCAGACGGACTTTCTGTCCCATCTCGAAGAAGTGCTTCATGGCTGCGCCCAGCTCGTCCAGCACGGCGATGATGTCGCTTCGCTTCACGCTTGCCTGGGTTTGGATAAACTCGGCAAGTTGCTTCGTCTCCACGAATTTCTTGTCATAGACTGCCTGGGCATACCACTTTCCAAAGGCGTTAGATCGCAGGTTCTTGTTCTGTACTTTAATAAATTTCTGACTCATAGTTTTAAATTTTTAAGGTTTAATGATTTTGATTGATTGTGTGTCTTTCGTTGTTGCAACTTCTGATTGACACTGCAAAGATAGTCATTCTTGTCGAGGTGACCATGAAATCGGCACCCGAAATTTACACTTTTGATTCCCCAAATTTTCATTTTAACATTTCCCTCACCTCTTACCTCTCACCTCTCACCACTCACCACACACCTCTCACCTCTCACCTCTTACCACTCACCTCTCACCTCTTATCCCTTACCTCTCACCTCTCATCCCTTACCTCTCACCTCTCACCTCTCACCACTCACCTCTCACCTCTCACCTCTCACCTCTTATAGTTTCACCTCGCTTTCCATAGGACTTTACATCGCTTTCGATAAAGGTTATACCCCCTAAAGGATAAGACTTTTACCCCCTAAACCTTTATCGGAAGCGACGTAAAGTCCTATCTTCAAGTTTCGCATTCTCAATCTTCAGAGGTGAGAGGTAAGAGGTGAGAGGTGAGAGATTACCTCTTCTTTTGATTATTTGCTCACTCATTACTTGATTTACCATCATATCTCTCACCTCTTACCTCTTACCACTCACCTCTCACCTCTCACCTCTCACCACTCACCTCTCACCACTCACCTCTTTAACTGTAGCAAGCAAAAGCTTGCGGAAGTTGAGTGTCTTACACTTACAGTTCTTACAGTTAAAGTTTGCAATAAAGAGAAAAACAAAAACGCGCATAAATTACGTATAAATATATACTATATATATAATATATATATTATATATATAGTATAACGTAATACCCTGCGATTTTCACTAAAAATGTAACTGTAAGTACTGTAAGTGTAAGGGCTTTTTGCTGATCTGTGTTTTGGAATAAAATTGGGGAAAAGTTTGGTGTTTTCCCTAAAAATCCTTACTTTTGCAAATGCAATCATTTAAAAGGGAGAGATGATGTGTGTAGTTACTTTATCTTATAACGAAAACAATAAAGTTGCTGCCGAGAAATTGGCTGCTCTGCTTCGTACTGGGCTGTTTGAGCAACTGAATGCTCCAGAGGAGATGGACATTGACTATTCTGACAATTCTTTATTTGAGATTGACGAGATGGAGATGCCTCTTGAAAAAGAGAATTACACACCAGAGGAATTGAGGATGTTGCTAATTGGTGACCTCAAGGAAATTTATGGTGTAAAAGATGCAATATAAGTATATTATCAAACCTCTTGCCGTCAGGAAAGTACGTTCATTCTACAGAAATGTGTGCTTGAAATATCCCAATACATATTCTTATGACGACATGCTCAGATATGTGAACAACACTGTTGACAATATCTATGGCATTGAGGTGACTTTTCAGCGTAGAAGACCAACTGTTGAGCGATGGCAAAAATGGTTTATGGCTCATGCAGGTAATTGGTATTTCGCATATTCTATAGATGGAAGCACTATCATTATACATGATGCCTGCCATGCTCAGAACATGCACGGATAGGAATAAAATTGGGGAAAAGTTTGGTGTTTTCCCTAAAAATCCTTACTTTTGCATTTTATGAAACATAAAATGAAACGAAATAGATATATCGGATACTTTCTGCTGGCATTAACATGCCTGTTGACGGCATGTTCCAGTGGCAGTGACGACCCTTCAGACCCTCCCGTTTCTCCCGTCCCTACCGACGAGAAGGAAGAGATCAAGCTCAATGCTACGGCATGGAACTTCATGGAGGGTATGCGAGCCACCACGTTTGATAATGCCACTTCACTACAGACAGAAGGCTCGTTCACCTGTGGCGTATATACAGAAAACACCACTACGGCATACATCAGTCCAACGACCGTTAACTGGGAAAACGATAAATGGGAATGGAGCGACGGTAAGCACTACTGGCCCGCAACAGGAAACCTCGACTTCTTTGCGTATATGCCGGCAACGACACCAGAGTATATAACAGGTCCAACCTATACAGCAGACCATAACGTGGCGTTTACATGCACCAATCTTGTCATGACTACTGCGACAGAGTTCATATATGCTGTTAAGACAGGACAGAACAAAGCAAATCAGGGTACTACAGGTGTAACACTGAATTTCCAACACCCCTTTGCCCGCATCAATATGCAATGGGCTAATTATGACCATTCAGCCATTACTTCCTATTCCATCAAGTTCAAGAATATCAAGAACAATGGCTCATACAGTGAGGCGGCATCGCCCCAATGGACAACCACAGGTGACAATACTGACCTTACGGTCACTTCACTTGACGTAAATGGTGCAGCGTCACCTACCTACTACCTTGTCATCCCCCAGTCATGGGCTGGAGAGATAGAGGTCAATGCCAGTTGGAATGACTGGGGGGACACCTCTGTGGAGCATACGCTGACCACCACCGTCCCCACTGATTGGGAGCCTGGTTATAGCTATACTTATACCTTCACCATCTCACCAGACGACTTGATAGTGAACATATCGAAGTTTACGGAACAGTGGTGAGAAGTGAGAGGTGAGTGGTAAGAGGTGAGAAAGATGTAAGAAGTAAGATGGGAATATATATAAATACAGGAAACGCAGGATTTGTGAGGGCTCGCAACAGCGAGTATGTTGACAAATCGGAACTTATCAGCGTTGTCAACTCGACGCTGTTCACGGAACGTAGTTTCAGTTGCGTCACGCGCTGCCGCCGCTTCGGTAAGTCGATGGCGGCAAAGATGCTGTGTGCCTACTACGACCAGTCGTGCGACTCTCGCCAACTGTTTGCTGACCTGAGAATTGCCAGTGACCCGCAGTTTGAGAAGCATCTGAACAAATATCCTGTCATTTATCTGGATGTCAGTGACTTTGTAACGCGCTTCAAGGATGACACCATCATGCAGCACATCAATGAAGAGATGAAGGCAGACATCCACGAGGCTTACCCCGACGTACCAGTGAAGGAAGAGGACGACTTGATGGCGTTGCTCATCCGCATCAATGCCAAGACTAACGAGACTTTTATCTTTATCATCGACGAGTGGGATGCCATCTGTCGCGAGTTCAAACCTGGAACTACCGCAATGGATGCCTATGTCAACTGGCTGCGACGTATGTTTAAGGCAGGAATGTCGGCACGGGTATTCGCCGGAGTCTATATGACAGGAATCCTACCCGTGAAGAAATACAAGACAGAGTCGGCTCTGAATAACTTCATCGAGTATTCGATGGTGGAGCCTCGCAGGATGGCTCAGTTTTTCGGATTTACCAAGGAAGAGGTGAGGATGCTTGCAGAGAAATACCAGATGGACTTCGACGAGATGGTGAAATGGTATGACGGTTACCAGATAGGTGACGAACTGTCGATGTTCAACCCGAACTCTGTTATGCAGGCGATAGACACAGGTCGCTGCCGCAGTTATTGGGCAACCACTGGTGCTGTCGATGCTGTAACCAATTACATCAACATGAACTTTGAGGGTCTGAAAGACGACATTATCTATATGCTGGCAGGCGGACGCAGCAAGGTCAATCCGACTAAGTTCCAGAATGATATGTCCGTCATCCGTAGCAAAGACGATGCCTTGACAGTACTTATCCACTTGGGTTACTTGGGCTATGACTGGCGCAAGGACGAGTGCTATATCCCTAACAAGGAGGTGGGAGGCGAAATGGCGAATGCCATAGAAAGCAACAACTGGAGTCCGGTAGTGAATGCCCTGCAGCAGTCAGAACAGCTCCTTGCCGATACACTGGCAGGCGATAGCGATGCTGTGGCTCGTGCCATCGAGACAGTACACGACGAGAATACCAGCATCCTCTCGTACAACAACGAGAACTCGCTGGCATGTGTGCTGAGTCTTGCCTATTACTATGCGAAGAACGACTATATCGTACATCGTGAGTTGCCTACGGGTAAGGGCTTTGCGGATATCGTGCTTATTCCTCGCAAGAATGTAGACTCACCTGCCATCGTCGTGGAATTGAAATATAACAAGGATGCTGATGCCGCCATCGACCAGATCAAGCGCAAGCAGTATCCTGCCAAGGTGGCTCCATACGCTAACCGCTTGTTGTTGGTTGGCATCAACTACAACCGCGAGACCAAGGCTCATGACTGTAGGATTGAGGTGAGAGGTGAGAAGTGAGTGATGGATGATGTGAGATGGATGAAGTAAGATGTAATGAATGAAAACTGAGAACTACTACAGATGCTGACAATAAAGAGACGACATACCCGTATATACCCCCTCCTGCTGACCCTGTTGCTTTTGGGCGGCATGGTGAATGAAGCGTGGGCGGCAACAGTGACATACCATATCTTGACGCTGCCAATCAGCACGACTGGTGGAGCAGGAAAACTGCATGACTGGAATTTCAATTCGACAAGATATACCGCGGTCAATTATCGCTACGAGGCATTGGTGTGCACCAGCACCTCTACAACGGTTGGACTGCCCGAGGTCTTCAAAAGTCCGCTGCTGAAGGATGCTGCGTATAAGTATTATTCAGCATCGAAGATTACAAAAACGTCGCAAGCGAGTGTCTATGCCAACAATAACACGAAGTTGGATCTGTATCAGATAAAAGATGATAATTCGGACGGAGTTGATGATGACCCCGACCTTACTGCAGGAAGTAGTTCTGGTGTTTCCGATGGAGATCATATCTATGTCATCTATACCTATGACCCTTTAAGTTCTACCTATTGTACCCCAAAAGGTCAGAGCCTCAAACTCGACGGCACTAAAAGATACAGCATCCAGCTTTCCAAGGACCGTTTCCTTGCCTATAACCGTGACCGTGGCAACCGTATCACGGCCCCATTGGATAGTAAAGTAAGCAATGGTGACGCAGTTTTCGACAGGACTCAATACTTCACAACGACTAAGGTCAAGATGTTTGAGGACAAAATTGTCAATATAACTACAGCAGAGGATGGTGTAAGTTTTGGAGACAACAAAGTCACCTCTGCCAACTTATACTTCCTCTTCAAGCTGCAAGGCGGCGACCCTTATCATATCATTATTCAGAATGGCTACACCTATGCGCATGACAACTGGACTTATACACAGAACAACCTGAAAAAGAAACCCGATGGAGGTATTCTGTATGGTAATATCAAAAACAACATGTGGCTGCAGAATGAGGATTACCTGCGATGGACATCAGCATCAGAAGCCACCTCAACAGAAGTCCCTGGAACCTTTAAGGACAATAACGAGGGGTCAAAGGTACAACCAGTTGTCAGTGCCTTTGTACTGATTAACCATCCAAACCTAAGCAAGCCAGCAAACTGGCAATCATTTGATCACGATGGAGGTGAATATGCATTCGTTGCATCAAAGATGAACTACAATGGTCAGACCAACCAGCCCACAACTACAGCTCAGGACAATTTGCCTGCGGGTCAGTATTATTTTCTCCAACCCAATGGCGGTTTGAATCCTCAAATCAAACTTCCTGATAGCGATGCCAAGAAGTGTGATAATGCCATACTTGTGAAGATAGGTGCCATAGAACACTTCGTCTATAAAGTAAAGACCCCGTTTGGCCATTACGCATCTGCCACGCTCGACATGAGTACCATCTTTGGCGACGACGACCCAATGACCTGCATACCAGAAGCACTGAAGCGCAAGTATGTGACCTTTAAAGGGGCATATTCTGACGACAATTTGACAAGTGCCGTTAGCACTTTTGCCACTGCTGCCACCAATTGCACAACAACCGAAGACATTAACGGTGTCACTCGCAAAGTCATCTATCTGAAGTATGAAACCAACATGCCGTTTGAGACGTGTTTGAAGCCTAGTCCCACCTACGATGACTTGAAATGGTATAACTTCTATACCAACAAGGAGGTACAGTATATAGCATGGGCGGAAAAGAAAAACGATAGCGGCGGAACTATAGATCATTACAACTTCCACACAAAGAGTAGTCACTCCCGCTATGGACGTGACAGTCACTTCGCCTTCGTAGGTGACCCCTTTGAGATGAAAATAGTGTCACGCAAGGCATCTGACGATGCTGGTTCGCTGAAATACGTGACTATTAATGATACAGGTAATTATATAGAAGGTGATGGTACATCATGGGAGATGATATATGATGACAACACAGGCAACTACTCTGATTGTTTCCGACTGAATAAGTTTAATGATACAACAGTATTTGGCTGGCACTATGGTACAGGTAATTACGCCCTTTACGGTGGCGCTAATCAAGCCGCTCGTCTGACAGTTATTGATGTACCTACCAAGAGCTATGTCTATCACATTATGCGAAATGACGCTGGCGACATCGCTGCCAAGGCTACTGTCACGCAGGAGACTGGCGTAAAACTTGACTTCGCACATATCCCTGAGATTATCCGCAGCCCGTTTGTAGGTATGACTGGTGCAACACTTTCGTTCTACGCAAGTGCAAGCAATGCGTCATCTGGTTCTTCTGCTATCACCTACGCTCCTGACAATGGCACAGACGCGACTCAAGACATCTGGGTGCGTTACGACATATCAGGCGTAGCTACTGAATATAAGAATTATATAGATGGAAAACATGCAGTCAACGTTCGTCTGAATGGTGAGTATATCTATTACGACAGTAGTTCCGGAACAATCAAGAGTCAGGCAACTATAACGAACGACGAAGCTTCTGAAAGCAGATTCCTCTGGGTAAATGGTGGCACTGACCCATACGCAATGACGATAAAGAATAATCTTGCTGCGGAATACGTGACAGCATCTGCCGAAGACAATACAGCACTAGGTTGGGATGCGTCAGAAACAAATGCCACTAAATTCATCATCAAGAATAGCACCTATACAGGTGTATATGAAGTGATGTATGCCACTGGAGATGGAGTGGATGCCTCCACTACTTATTATAACATAGGTCGTGATAACACAGGCACGAAGATATTCAGCAACGCTACCTATGCTCACGGCTACGACCAGTTGCGCTTCCTTCTGACGGCACAAGACGCACAGAATGTCACCTATCACTTGATTGACAAGGCGGGTACGGACCTGTTGCAGGTTGTGGCTCGTCAGTCATCCAGTGACACGCCCATGTTCCCCACAGACTATCGAAGTCCGTTAGTGGCAACATATCACTATTGGTTATCCAGCAACTTCGACATTGCAGACAGTAAGTACACTCTGAAAACATCACAGAGCGAACTTTCTTCTGTTGGGGCTAACAATGACATCTACGTCACCTATGACACCAGCGACGCTTACGACCTGCAGAACAAGAAGATTATGTATCTGCTGAAGTATGATATGGGCGACACCTTCAAGCAGGAGAATGGTAGCGATGGCTTGTCCTCAGTGGCACAGAAGGCAATATATCCCTATTGTAACGGTGACTGCAACTTCTTCGTATATGGACAGGAGCAGTTTGATATTCAGCAACAGGGTGCTGCCAGCACCCGTACCCGTTGGGCGTGGTTCTTAGAGAGTGCTAATAACGACCCCTACCACGTAAAGATCTGCTCGCGCCAGACGGAGACATACAATAACGACCAGGCACGTGCTTACTTCCATACCTACGTTGAGACCTACGGCGGCACAAAGCATTTGGTGACTACTTTGGCATGGCCTGGTGTATCTGGTGTGCTTGGTACGGAATATATGGTGCTGGGTACCACAGGACAGTTCAGGCTGGTAACAACCAACACGGTGGCAATCGACCTGAATGATGACGGTGATACTGCTGACGAAGGCGAGTCCAATGAGCGCCGCACCGTCACCTCATTCGAACAGTACTGGAAGACATGGGACACCATTCGTAAGAAGGTGCTGGGCGACAGTGGAGCCAAAGAGAGCCAGAGTGACCCGAGTACCGTGCCTGCCACACCTCTTACGCCTACTGTCTCTGCTGTAGGTATGGACAGCAACAGAACTTATTTGGAAACAAGCACTACAGCATTACCTGCAGGTATGGGTTGGCACAGCTATGAGCAGTGGGCATACGGCAAGCGATGGAACGGATATAATGTTTCCGGAGCCAAGAGCAAGGGCTGGGAACCTATAGAGCACTGGTATCAGACCGTGAACATGGGCGAGGGCTACTTTGACCTTGTGCCCATCACTATCGATCCAGCCCTTATTCTGCTCGACCAGCACGGTTGGGAGATTATGCGTAAGCCGCTGCCCAGCAGTGAGGATGACCCTGACTTGGAGGCCAAGCATGCTGCCTTGCGTGTCTATGACAGTCCGATGGTGAAGGAGTATCACTTCTGGACAAAGACCTCTAAGCGCACTGGCTTCCATCAGTATTACAACCTCAGCCAGCCTGTCAGTGAAGGTGGTGTTAATTTCTCGTCAACATCGTTAGGTGACTTGCCACCCGTCGATGCCACTAACGTGAAAGATGCCAAGGGCAACATCCTTGACCAATATGTCACCTACGTCGTGAAGGATGAATACGTGCAGAGTCTTGGCGAGCCGTTCCTTATCCAGCAAGGCAGCCACTTCGCTTCGGCAACTGATGCTTCTACTCTCAAGAATGATAATGATGTTCCTGCCACTGGCGGAATGTCGAAGTATATCATCGACAATATTACAACACTTACCGATGGTACTAAGAATAATGAGCTGTGGACGTTGAAGCCCAATGCCGACATTGACATCGAGATGGGATATCTGGACGCGACAAAGTTCCCAGAAGGCTATGCTCACGACTGGACTAACGACTACACGGTGACAGACTTCAGTGCGAGTGGCTTTGACCCGTACAATATCCAGATATCGAGTGTCGCACATACATCCTCGTACTTCGTGACCAATGCCACCAAGGCAGAGATTGACGAAGGTGCGATAGTGGGTGACGGAACGACTAATTCATTAGGTACAAAGGCAGCTGTCTCCACGACATTCACTGGTGGTATGGACAACCGTACGCTACAGATGACTAATGCCACCTTTATGGCAGTGCAGGACGAAAACGGAAATATGCAACTGATGCCTCGCTTCGACCACACGAAACGCATGAAGGACTTCACGGAATTGGTAGCTTCTACCGACCCAAACATTGCAAATTCCTACACCTATCTATATCGTCCACTGGTGTATAACTATCGCATTATAGATAACGATGGAAAGTCATCGATATCATATCAGTCAGGTGGTGACCTTATTCCTTCAATCCCTTCACATCTGATGAGTCCTCTTGCAAAAGATTTCGTGTTCTATAAAGGATACACCTATGATAGCGGCAGTAAGATTTACGATGGAACAACTCGCAGTGAGATAGCAGAATCGTTAGCTGGTGCTGGGCTTGCAGAAAGTACAAACAATGTTTTCGTACGTTATAACTACGATCCAGATGCCGATGACCTTGGCATTCTGAAGGGCAAGTGGCTAACCATGAAGCTGAACAACCATGATATGCAGTACACCACTGTCAGTACTACGGCAGGAATCTATTATGGTGAAGCTGATAGCTCTACAAAACCTGACCCTGTGGATAATGATGATAAGAAGTGGCAGTGGAAGTTCTTGGCATCTCCGCAAAGCGATCCAGACCCGTATGCCATGCATATCTACAACCGACAAAAGGGAAGTGAAGCCTTAATAAACGATAAGTCACCGCGATTTGTTGTCCTCTCATATCCTGATGGTGGCTATGCATTTGCCAGTGCGGAAGAGAATGACTATACATTTAAGTTCCTGCAAGGAAAGGATGCCACAGACAAAGATGCTCGTATGTCGCCAGAAAATAGTTTTACGAGTACAAGCGGTACGTTTACTAGTAACGGCATCAAAAACCAGATTCTACTCTTTGATGACGTGCAGCATACCTATACCTATTATGTATACACTAATGGAACGAATGGCAGTAACGATGTGAAATACGGTTCGCTTGCTGTCAGTGCTACACAGACGCAGAGTGCGGCAGAAGAAAATGACTTTGTTCCTGTTCTGCCAGAAGAGATAAGGTCTCCGCTACTGAATATCGACCAGTTCCTGTATTACGGTGCTGTGGCAGACATGGGCAACTCTGCAAAAAAACTGACGAACCTGTATGGTCTGTATGAAGACGATGTGTATGTGCGCTATACCGACTACGACCCATTGGAGACAGAATATAAGGTGCCTAATGTGAAGGCTGTTGTTGACAGCAAGGTGGCACGCGACGGGAGTTCCAATGACGCAGCACTTGACATCAGTGGAGAGTTGGTTTACAACATCATTTGGTATAATGACAATATGATGCAAAGCACCGATAATAGTGCCATCAGTGACGGTGGCTCTCACGCATTGGATGGAGCTGCAGCCTACGTCTGGCAGTTTGAGGGCAACGACCCGTACGCCATCAAGATTAAGCATAAGAACGCTGAAAAGTATGCTGATGGAACAGCCACTTTGAATGCTACAGCAACAACCTTTATGCTCTTGCCATCTAGCGACGGTTGGCAGTATGGTGTGCTGGCAAAGACGGGTGACAGCAGACACCAACTGTCGGGCTATGGTCAAACATTAGCAGATACAGAGGCTGCTACACCAGAAACTCCCACTAAGTTCATTATCTTCGGTCTTTCTACGCACAAGGTGATTTATCATTTGGTGATTCAGAACATCGGCTCATCGGTCTCAATCCCATATCGGGCAACAAAGGATGGAAGCGAAACGACAACATCAATATCAATATCAGGTTCTACTAAGCGAGATTTGACAACTACAACTACGGTTACAGGCGATACTTACCAATTAGGCTCAACTATCAATGGCTTAAACTACTGTGTTGATAATGGGCATGTCACTCTTGGTGCCCCATTGGCAGTACCAGCAGCACTTGAGAGACCAAACTGTAAGTACTTCTACTATGTGGAGGGAGTGTACACAGATGAAGATTGTGATCGTTCACAATCATCGCATGTGCATGAACTTGATGTTCAATACAGAGGGCTTCAGATAACCAAAATGGGAAAAGAACCAGAATTAGTAGGCTCAACTGTTCGTATCAATGTTGTCTATGAATTTAACGATGGACTAACGGAGACTAACAATGGCTCGCACTTTGTGACCAATGCGACCGGCACGGAGTGGTACTCCTTCGAAACGAGTGACGATACTCCTTACTTGGCACATTACACCTATAAGAATGCCAAGTTATCGGGTGTTGCAGGACGTGTGGGACACTACACCAACGATTTCCTGTGGTCACCTGTTGGCGACCCTTACGGCTTCGTGATGTATAACCGCTATGTCTATAAAAATGGAGGACATACTGACTATGTGATGACCACCAGTTCTACACCTGCTGTAGATGCTGATTTAGTGGTACAAGAAGATACTGACTCTGACAGACCAGTCTATGAATTGCTGCCAGGAAATACGGACGGCTACTTCAAGGTACAGACCCTGACGGCAGCAGGCGGGACACCATTGTATTTGGATAATAATGCGGGTGTGATGACTCTGAAAGCCTCAACCTCTACAGAGTGGACTTTTGGGTTGAGCGATCCATTGCTCGACCCATATTATCTGGGCGCAGGCAATGTGGGTGGACTGAATCCTACAGGTAAAGCGGCATACGACGAAGCTGCTGACCTGATGGCTAAGCAGGCTATCGTTTATAATGATGTCAACATCGTACAGTTCACCCCTGGCTACTACCGTCTGTTTAATGAACCGAACTCTTCGGGTATCACCACTCCAAGATACCTCAGTGGATATACGCATAAGATAGAGTTGACAGCAGGCGAAAGTAGTACAGCCATTCCTATGCACTTCTACGAAATGAAAGGGGTGAATACTACCTTTGAGGTGTTGGGTAGTGGCTTCACTACATCTTCCGCTACTCATGGCGTTATTCCTATCACAGGACCAGAGTACGACCCAGCCAGCATCTTCTATATCACTGGCAGTTCAAGTGGCGCAACGATGCAGACACAAGGTCTTTACGTCAATGGTGCCGCTATGACGGAAAGTCCTGGAAGTGCAACTTCATTCATTATTGACGATCTTGGCGGAGCCGTGGTAACATTACGTAATGCTTCAGACCGTGCGACAGCCTCTTATCTGAATTATAATCAAGAAACGTATAAGTACGATGCAAAATTCACACCTAACATCGGTATTGCTGACGAGACCAAATGGTGCATGGAGCCAGCTAACACATTGGGTTTGTATATCGAGACTCATAGTGGTGGTGAGGAGGCTGTACTTACTGACCTCTGGTACTATAGTTCCTACTGCGTGCCATTCGATTTGTTGATAGCAGACAAGGACGGTGATGATGCAGCCCACTCATCGAATGCATATACGTGTGTTGAAAGCGATTCGCCATGGAATACCACCATGTTGCATCCGAAACCTATCGGTAATTACAATACAGGAACTTATGCTGATAACGACTACTTCGTTCCTGCCGGCACTCCTGTGCTGTTCTCTACAAAGCGTGCTACTTCATATATCAAGGCTACGATTCCTACCCCTTCGCCTTCAACGCCTATCACTACTATTTTCTCCGCAGAATACTTGGAGCAACTGTTGCCAGGTTGGGACAACGAGAAGCGTGTCTATGTCTTCGGACCTAAGATGGACGGCAATATAACGCTAAATACATCAACAGGTGAAATATCAGCCGTATTACCTTCACTCGGTAATACCAATGTGGGCTTCTACCTTAATGCGAACCCGAACAAGGAACTTGGTATGACGAAGGCCTCTTGGACGCGCCACAATTATTACGTCCTGCACAACAAGATTTACTATCGTGAAACAGGCAGCGGATCTCGTGAAATGTCTATGCGTGGTATCCAGTTCGTGCCGGTGATCTTCGGTGATGAGGAGGGTGGGGAGCTGCCCGGTGAGGAAGAAGAGGATTCTTCCGAGGGTGTCACCTTCCAAGGGGACGGTTGTATCTATGACTTGATGGGACGTAAAGTCGCTACTCGTCAGCAGGTGGAGGATGGGTCATGGCGATTGTTGCGCCCCGGTATCTATATCTTGAATGGAAAGAAATTTAGACATTAAATGAAAAAAGTCAATAAAAACTTGGAGGATTAGGAATATTTCTGCCTATAAACTTGTGCACATCTTTTTTTTGTTTAATTTTGCACTTGAATTTGATTGAAAATCAAAAGTTCTACTTGTGATTTTAAAGGAAAATTAAAAGTAAAAGGCTATATAATTTAGCGTATGATAGAACGTATATTACAGATTAGCAAAGAGTTAGATGGTAGTATATTCTTGTTTGGCGCTCGTCAGACAGGAAAATCCACAATTTTGCGCCAGCAGTTTCCTAAGTCTATCTATATCGACCTGCTCGATACGGAAGTGAAGAGTCGTCTAAGCCGTCGTCCTGTTTTGCTCTATGAGATGCTACATGATAAACCAGAGAACACGCTGGTTATCATTGACGAGATACCAGAGGTGCCAGAATTGCTAAACGAAGTTCATAGGTTAATAGCGGAGTGCCATCTGGTTTTTATCCTTTGCGGATCCAGTGCTAGGAAACTGAAGCGAAAAGGAAAGAACACCTTGGGTGGCAGGGCTTTGCCAGTTTGTCTTTATCCGTTTGTCAGTTCCGAGATTGCGGATTTCGATATTGACCGAGCGGTCAATTATGGTATGTTGCCTCCACACTATCTTGCCAAGAATCCATCCAGACAATTGGCAGCCTATATTCAAGTATACTTAAAAGAGGAAATCAAGGAAGAGTCTCTGGTACGTAATCTTGATTCTTTTCAGCGCTTTCTGGAAGTGGCTGCCCTGACAAACGGTGAAATGGTGAATAACAATAACATAGCCCAGGACTGTGGTGTGAGTGCAACAACGGTCAGTTCGTATTTCGATATTCTTGAAGATACGCTGATAGGTTATCGCATTCCAGCCTATCGGAAAGTGATGAAACGCAGACTGGTGCAGGCTCCACGCTTTTATTTCTTTGATGTTGGTGTCGCCAATCATCTGCTTCATCGGAAGGATATTGTAAGAGGAACAGACGGATATGGTCACGCTTTTGAGCATTTGGTCGTTCAGGAGATATATGCTTGGTTGCACTATTGCCACTCAGAGGAAACAATCTCTTATTGGCGTACATATACAGGTGTGGAAGTGGATGTCATCATTGGAGATGCACGTGTTGCCATAGAGATAAAATCAGTGGAAGAGGTCATGAGCAAACACTTAAAAGGCTTGAAGGCATTTGGCGAGGAACATCCCCAAAGCCGAAGAATCATAGTTTCGCTTGATAGATTCAATCGTAAAATTGGAGATGTCGAATGTATCTATGTAAAAGATTTCTTCCAGATGCTTTGGGAGAGTAATAGTCTATAAAACGTGTTCAAAGATATGAAAAAATTTGGATATATCATATTTTCGCTGTAATTTTGCAAACAATTTAAAAACACATATATATATAATATGTATAGGACAAAGACATGTGGTGAGTTGAGACTCACGGATGCCGGCATGGTGGTAACCCTTGCCGGATGGGTACAGAAGACCCGTAAGATGGGAGGCATGACGTTTGTGGACTTGCGTGACCGCTATGGTATCACACAGTTGGTTTTCGACGAGTCGAAGGATGCGGCACTCTGCGAGTGTGCCAATAAATTGGGACGTGAGTGGTGTGTTCAGGTGAAGGGTACCGTCAACGAGCGTCAGAGTAAGAATATGAATATCCCAACGGGAGATATTGAGATCATCGCCCAGGAACTGAATGTGCTGAGCGAGAGCCTGACTCCTCCCTTCACGATAGAGGACCATACCGATGGTGGTGACGATATCCGAATGAAGTATCGTTATCTGGACCTGCGCCGTAGTTGCGTTCGTAAGAACTTGGAACTGCGTCACCGCATGACTATCCTTATTCGTAACTTCCTCGATAACAAGAACTTCATAGAGGTGGAGACACCTATACTGATTGGCTCAACCCCAGAGGGAGCACGTGACTTTGTGGTGCCCTCCCGCATGAACCCAGGACAGTTCTATGCACTGCCACAGAGTCCACAGACCTTGAAGCAGTTGTTGATGGTCAGTGGTTTCGACCGTTATTTCCAGATTGCCAAGTGTTTCCGTGACGAGGACTTGCGCGCCGACCGTCAGCCGGAGTTCACACAGATAGACTGTGAGATGTCATTTGCCGACCAGGAGGATGTGCTGGAGATCTTTGAGGACCTTGCCCGTCATCTGTTCAAGGAGGTGCGTGGTGTGGAACTACCTAAGTTACAGCGTATGACATGGCATGACGCAATGCGTCGTTTTGGTTCTGACAAGCCCGACTTGCGCTTCGGCATGGAGTTCGTGGAGTTGATGGACGTATTGAAAGGAACGGGTACATTCCCTGTCTTTAATGAGGCAGAGTATATCGGAGGTATCGTCGTACCCGGATGTGCTGACTATACCCGCAAGCAACTCGACCAATTGACTGACTTCGTGAAGCGTCCACAGGTAGGTGCGAAGGGCTTGGTATATGTAAAGTTCAATACCGATGGTACCGTGAAGTCATCCGTTGATAAGTTCTATACCCCTGAGGTATGGGCACAGCTGAAGGAGAAGACAGGAGCCAAGGATGGCGACCTCGTGCTGATCCTGAGTGGTGACAAGGCAAACAAGACCCGTGTACAACTCTGTACGCTGCGTCTGGAGATGGGTGACCGTCTCGGGCTGCGTGATAAGGATAAGTTCGTGTGTTTGTGGATTGTCGACTTCCCACTGTTTGAGTGGAGCGACGAGGAGCAACGATTAATGGCTACCCACCATCCGTTCACCCTGCCTAACCCAGATGATATCCCCTTGCTCGATACCGCTCCTGAGAAGGTGCGTGCCGTTGCCTACGACTTCGTATGTAATGGTGTTGAGGTAGGTGGTGGCTCCCTGCGTATCCATGACGGTAAGTTGCAGGAGAAGATGTTCCAGATCTTAGGTTTCACACCCGAGAGAGCGATGGCACAGTTCGGTTTCCTCATCAATGCCTTCAAGTATGGAGCACCCCCTCACGCAGGTCTCGCCTTTGGTCTCGACCGCTTTGTGAGCCTGATGGCAGGGCTGGACTCTATCCGTGACTGTATCGCCTTCCCGAAGAACAATTCTGGTCGTGATGTGATGCTTGACGCACCAGGCGAATTAGACGCTAAACAGCTGGAAGAGTTGCAGTTACGTGTTGAACTAAGTTCGACTTCCTCCTTGTAAGGCAATAAAAGTGAATTTTTATTGCTCTTACTTCGTTCGTCAGTTGACTTACATCAAGAATAATTAAATAAATATAAAAAAGAACCTGTGTACGGTAACAACGCATTGGAAAAGTTCTTACTTTTGCACCCAGAAATTAAAATTTCTATTAGAAAGAACATTCAATAGCGTATTAATTATTAAAATTATGGCAGAAAAGAAAACAACAAAGAAGGCCGCTGCTGTGAAGGCAGAAGAGCCAAAGAAGGCAACCGTAAAGAAGACCGCTGCTGTTAAGGCAGTTGTAGCAGTAAATGCAGAGAATGCAGGTTTCAAGGCTGGTGATGTTTACCAGGCTCTTGCTGCTGCTGGTAAGGCTTTGACCGTTAAAGAAATCGCTAAGGCAGCAAATATCAGCGAGGAGGAGACTCTGCTCGGTCTGGGTTGGCTCTTCAAAGAGGGCAAACTCGCTACTGCTGATGAGAAGATTACACTTGCTTAATCAAATCAAATGAAGCATAAAAAGGCTGGTAAGCTTTCATGGCATACCAGCCTTTTTTAGTTCATAGTTCTCAGTTCATAGTTAAGGGTGACTTACGACCAGCAGATATTGAAAGTACTCACCGAGGCAGGAGACGGTGGTGTAAGTGTGCAGGCTATTGCCAAGCATATTTACAATATGAATTGTACATTCTTCACCCAGCCAGACTTTGAGGAAATCCGTACGTATGCCCAACAGTTCCTGCTTCGTAATAGCAAGTCAACGCAGTCGCTGATAGAGTCCACAGGTCGTCGTGGTTATTATCGTCTGAATACGGAAGGCTCTGCCGATGCCCGTCAGATGATGCTCCAGTTTCGTGAAGAGCGGGAGGAGGAAAAAGAAGAGGAGAAGCCCCATCAAGACCTATCCCTCGATTTATTTGCGTAACATCTACTTAATCAGATAAGGGTTGATGTATCTTCTATCTTTTTGATAACCTTTGCAGGAACACCACCAACAATACAGTTGTCTGGTACATCTTTGGTGACAACGGCACCAGCGGCAACCACCACATGCTTGCCAATAGTTACACCAGGTAAAATTACGGCATTGGCACCTATCCAAACATCATCTTTAATGACAACGGGTTGAGTGGATACGCCTTGCTCGTCAATCCGCAAAGTGGTGTCTTTGAAGTTGTGGTTAAGAGCTGTAACGACAATACCTTGTGCAAGGTTCACATGGTTTCCGATGGTGACAGGACCGATGATGATGTTATGTATTCCAATACGTGTATCGTCACCGATAACGACATCACCGACGGCATTGTTGATACAACAGAATGACTCAATCACGCTTCGCTTACCTAAAGAGAAATTGCGGTAAGGTGGCGTGTCCATTCGCACACTCGAATATATCTTAGAGCCGTATCCCCGATGCTGGTAAAAAGGAGCCAGCATGCGGATATACCATCGTGGTCGTGCGTCCCGCTGATTCATGATGACATAATCCAACCATTTTTTCAGTTTCGGATTAGCTTTTAGCCCTTGTCGTAATTCTTCTTTGTCTTTCATCACTGCAAATTTGTGAAATAAATCTCAATTCTCAATTCAAGTTTCGCATGCTTCGCATTCTCACCTCTTACCTCTCACCACTCACCTCTTCAACTGTAGCAAGCATAGCCTTGCGAAAGTTGAATCAATTATTATTAAATTTTGACTTCATAAAATTGACAGCACATCGTCAGGATAAAAGACCTTTGCCATATCAGGGTTTTTAGGTTTTTCTTTTAAGAATAATGCATAATGCACGAAATGATCTTTTGCAAAAGGCAGACCGTTAGCGATAGTCTGCAACCTTTCAAGTTCCTCCTTAGCGTCTATATGTTGATTGCCGTTTTGCCATTTACATTCACCCAGGAAAAGGTTTTTTCCGTCAAATGATTCAGCGACAACATCCAGTTCTACAGGAATATACTGTTCTTTTTCTGCATCGTAATAGCTTCCCCACCAGCGGGATGCTATCTGATATACAACATTGTCGAAGCCATGTGTACTGATATAGTTTCTGCACAGCTCTTCCCAAGTCTGGCTGGTATAGTCATTCTCCGTCTTCTCCAACACGTTCAAAACCGCTTGGCTGTTGCCCAGTTCTATGAGTGAGCGATAGAGGAGGACATAACGATAATGAAAGCGAAGCAATGGGTCGGATATATGGTAGAGTCCTTTCTTACTCTTCCTTTCACTTTCACCAAAAGGAATCTCCTTTTTTATAAAGCCCAGTTCTTTCAACCTCGACAGTTGTGGTGTGATATCTGTCGCCTGCTTTTCTGCACGCGAAGCTATCTCAGACAATTTGTTAGCCCCATTACCGATAAACGAAAGTATGGATGATGCCTGAACAGTATCGCGCATTTCATCGTATAACAGTTTTGATGGTTCTTCATATAATGTTCCTTCTGGTGTCAGCAATAGGTTTTCTATGGCATCTTGGAGACTGTCATAATTTTCACGCAATACCCAATATCTGGGAACACCACCCCAGACAGCATATTCTCGAACTGCCTGTTCTGCATCACACCCAAGTGCCTGACAGATAAATGCAGGGGCGATGGGTTGCATTTTTATAATTTCATCGGCACGACCATATAGAGGCTCCTTACTGTCAAGTACATACCCTTGCATCATCTGCTGTGATGAACCGCAGATGATCAAATCGAAGTTCAATTTCTTATCATCAAGCAATTTCTGAAGAATAGAAGGCAGAGCCGGACAGCTCTTAACAAGATATGGAAATTCATCGAGACAGACGGTTATACGATGGTCAATTGATCTATTAAGACTGACGAAAAGCGACTCCCATGTAGGATAAGTTGCCATACTGAAGCCTTCGATATTCATGCCCACCGTAGTAGAGAATAACTGCCGTTGACTTGGCTCTGAGGTCCTGTCGGCAAGGAAATAAATGTCACCACGGTTAAAGTCCAATACTTTTTTTATGAGTGTGGATTTACCGATACGCCTGCGACCATATACTGCAATGAACTGAGGCTTTTTTCTCTGCAACGCATTTTGTAATCGGGCGAACTCTTTCTTTCTATCAACGAATTCCATATCTCTTAATTTTTTGCAAAGATAGACGATTCTGGCTATTGAACCAAATCTTTTATATATAATTAAGAATATAATTCTACTTTATAATAATTCTACTTTATAATTATGAGTTATGGATAGCAGCCTTCTGTATGCTTCAGTTTCGGATTGGCTTTTAGTCCTTGGCGTAATTCTTCTTTATCTTTCATCACTACAAATTTGTGAATAATACTTCATTTATTCTTTTATGATACTTTTCCATTTCTGGATAATGGTGTCAAGATTATATCTCTTAGCTATTTCTAAGGCTTCTTGGGATTTCTTTTTCCAGTCAAGTTGAGTGGCACACTCCAGTTGTTGGGCAAGTTGGTCAACATTCTCATTCTCAAAATAAAGTCCGAAATCACCCATGATTTCTTTACAAACTGGCAAGTTTGAAGAGATAATAGGTAATCCGTGGGACATGGATTCCATGAGAACTAAAGGCATACCTTCCCAACGGGAACTCAGCACATAGACTTGTGCATTGGAATAGTACGACTGTATATGATTCGTGAAAGGATAAATAGTAATGCGTTTCTCAAGCTGATATTCGGAAATGAGTTTCTTGTAAAGAGTTTCTTCCTCACCCTCCCCAACGATATCTAATGTCCACTCGTTATTATTCTGAGCAAACAGATGAAAAGCTTTGATGAGCAAGTCAAATCCTTTATGTCGGCGAGAGAAACGTCCTACTGCAAGGAATCTCTTAGAGGCTCCTGAGGAAAGCTCGCCAGGGATTAATGTTAATGGATTGTAGATGACAGTTGTTGGGAAATGATATTGTTGAGCATCATATTGGCATAAAACAACAATTTTGTGCAGTTTTTCCAATTGGTACTCATAATGCTTCTTTAATTCTGAGCCAATATAATGGGAGTGCTTACCAAATAATGCTTGATAAGAATTGTGAATCCACCCAATCAGTTTAATACCTCTAAGTTGCGACTTGCATGAAGTTAAACGTACGGCAAGTGGGGCATGTACACCAATGATGATGTCATAATTTCCCGCTTTCAATTCTTTTGTTAAAGCATTACGCTTCTCGGACGGGAAGGAACTGTGGGCATACCAATCAGAAGTGAGTCTTGTTTGTGGTAATAATTTCCTAAATAGAGCACTGTATAATTTACAGCATTTATCTTTTAATGGATTAATGCTCGGAAACTGAAAAAAACGATAATGAATATCAGCTTCCTGCAAATCATAGAAAGAAGTGTTTTTTATAGAAGAATCGTCCATGGTAACAATAGTCACATCATAGTCTTTTGCCAAAGCTTTGGCAATGACAGCAGTTACTCGTTGCACACCTCCAAAGGAGAATATGGAGTCTACTATGAAACAGATTCTCTTCATTTTGTCACAAAAGTACGAAAAAAATTTGATAGTTCCAAATATTTGTTATATATTTGCAAGAATTAAGTTTTCAATGCTATGCAGAAAATAGATTTAAACGGAAAGACCATATTGGTAACAGGTGCTGCCGGCTTTGTTGGCAGCAACTTGGTAAAACGCTTATTTAAAGAGGTAAAAGAGGCAACGATTATCGGTATCGATAATATGAACGACTATTATGATGTGTCTCTCAAAGAATTCAGACTAGAACAATGTTCAATGCTCAATGTTCAATGTTCAATGAACAAAAACCTGTGGATTTTTGTCAAGGGTGATATAGCCGACAAATCCACCATCGATCATATTTTTGAACAGTATCATCCCCAGATAGTGGTCAATCTGGCGGCACAGGCAGGTGTACGCTATTCCATCACCAATCCTGATGCCTATATCCAATCCAACCTAATAGGCTTCTATAATATCTTAGAAGCATGTCGTCATTCGATGGATAATGTGAATTCTCATCCATCATCCATCATCCATCATCCTTACCACGGAGTGGAACATTTGGTCTATGCCAGTTCCTCATCAGTCTATGGTTCCAACAAGAAGATTCCGTATTCTACGGATGATAAGGTGGATAATCCCGTTTCACTCTATGCGGCAACGAAGAAGAGTAATGAGTTAATGGCACATGCTTATTCAAAGCTTTACAATATCCCCTCTACAGGTTTACGCTTCTTTACCGTCTATGGTCCTGCCGGTCGTCCTGATATGGCATACTTCGGCTTTACCAATAAACTGGTGAAAGGCGAGACCATTCAGATTTTCAACTTTGGTAATTGTAAACGTGACTTCACCTACGTAGATGATATCGTAGAAGGCGTAGTTCGTATCATGCAGGGAGCACCTGAAAAAAAAGTAGGAGAGGATGGGCTTCCCGAACCGCCATACGCTGTTTATAACATAGGTAATAACCAACCAGAGAATCTGTTAACCTTCGTGGATATACTCCAACAAGAGCTCGTCCGTGCCAAAGTCCTTCCTGAAGACTATGACTTTGAGGCGCATAAGAAGTTGGTACCCATGCAACCAGGTGATGTCCCCGTGACCTATGCAGACACCTCTGCCTTGGAGTGTGATTATGGCTATAAGCCCTCCACCTCCCTTCGTGACGGTCTTCGTGCCTTTGCGGAATGGTATGCGGATTTCTATCAGAAATAATCTGTAATGAAGGAAAATGCTCCTCTCAAACTGGTATATATAACTCCAGCAATCTATTCTGCTGGCGGTATAGAACGTGTCGTTACTATGAAGGCGACATATTTTGCCGAAGAATATGGATACGATGTGACTATTATAGTTACAGAAGGTAAAGGAAGCGATTCATTCTTCCAGTTATCTAGTAAAGTTAAGGTTATTAATCTTGAAATAAATTTTGAGGAGCTTTGGACTTGTTCTTTTATTAAGAAGGTCGTAGTCTATCTGAGAAAACAACGACGATATAAAAAGTTATTGACTCAAGTGTTGATGCGCATTTGTCCGGATATTACAGTCAGTACACTTCGTAGGGAGATTAATTTTCTTAATGGCATCAAGGATGGAAGTAGAAAGATTGGAGAGATACATGTTAATCGTATTAATTATCGAAATGTAGAGAACAGTGATTCTAATTGGCTAAAACATATTTTTGCAAAATACTGGTCGGGTAATTTGATTCGTCATTTGCAGAAGTTAGAGGCATTGGTCGTGTTGACGGAAAAAGACCGAGAGGCGTGGAAAGAACTTAACAATGTAGTGACAATTCCTGATCCATTACCTTTTGAGCCAGCCTCAGTTAGTCCGCAGACAGAAAAGCGGGTTATTGCTGTTGCACGATATTCCTATGAGAAAGGAATTGACTTGTTGCTTCGTGCCTGGGCGGAAGTGGAGAGTTGCTGTGACGAGTGGCGACTAGATGTTTTTGGTGATGGTGACAGAACGCCGTACGAGGTTCAGATAAACCAACTTGGTGTTGATAAGACGAGATGTAAACTTCATGGACGTACTGATGATGTGGAAAAAGAGTACTTTAGCAGTAGTATCTTTGTTCTAAGTTCACGTTTCGAGGGATTTGGCATGGTGATGATAGAAGCAATGTCGTGCGGTTTGCCAGTTGTTGCTTTTGACTGCCCGTGGGGACCACAGTCGATTATAAGAGATGGTGAAGATGGATTGTTGGTAGAAAATGGAAATCCGTCAGTTTTAGCAAAGGGATTACTTCTTTTGATGGAGGATGATACAAAACGAAAGGAAATGGCTGTTGCCGCTCAGCGAAATGTTCACCGTTTTAGTATTGATAAGATAGCTCAACAATGGAAGTGTCTTTTTGATAAAATAGTTACTTAACTAGCCTATAACTATATGAGCAACTATGAAGTAACTATAGGAATACCTGTCTATAATGCAGAGAAATACATCAGGAAAAGTTTGGAGTCTGCATTATCACAGACATTCGACAGTATAGACTTTCTTGTGTTGGACGATTGCGGAACAGACAGTTCAATAGATATTGTTGAGGAAATACAGAAAAAACATCCTCGTGGAACAGATATTCGTATTGTTCATCAACTCAATAATATGGGAATAGGGCAGACGCGTAATAGGATTCTTGATGAGGCACGAGGAAAATATATGTATTTTATGGATGCAGATGATACGATAGAGCCTGACACAATAGAAAAGATGTGGAAGGCAGCTGAAGATAATGGCGCACAAGTTGTAATGGCTTCATATCAGCGTATGGAGACCTTTGATGAAAACCCCGTTACTCATAATTATATATTACCTCAAAAAGTTTTCACAGAAGATAATCAGTTCGCAACTTATGCCTTTCACCGTTATGGTGCCATCAATGCAAATGTCTGGAATATGCTGATGGATTTGGCTTTTATAAGGAAATGCGGACTTCGTTTTGTGGATACAAACTTCTGGGAGGATTTGGCTTTTAAGTATGAGTTGGCAACCTATGTCACCCATGTCGTATTATTACCAGATATCACTTACCATTATAACTGTCATGGGCTTTCTTTATCAAATTTTCAGTTTAGAGATAAGATATCCAAAGAAGAGGTTTTACGTAATATAGCGACAATAGATACCTTAAAAAAAGGTTATAAAAGGCTACTTGATAAATCATATTTCTCCTCATGGCTAACGTTCGTCCTCGATACGGATTTTTATATGATTCGTGATATCTTGAAGAAACGTAAAATTATATATCCTGGTTTTAGTAACGAAGAAATTCAAACTATTTTATATTCACCCTTGACCTTCGTGCAGACAGTTCGTCTTGGCAATATAAAATGTTGTATTTATAAGTTGCTAACTATATTGCCGGCACGTCTGATGACATTAGTTGTATATTTTGTCGATAAGATACGTCATTTTTTTTAAAATATTCAGTATTTTTGCAATCAGTAGCTATATGAGAATACTATTTTT
Source organism: uncultured Prevotella sp. (assembly GCA_937916405.1). Lineage (GTDB taxonomy): Bacteria > Bacteroidota > Bacteroidia > Bacteroidales > Bacteroidaceae > Prevotella. Next base: position 10,053 of record CALFUF010000049.1, on the reverse strand, counting down.
GACATACCATGGATTTGAGAAGGCGAGTGGCATTAGTAAAAAGATGCTGGCGCAGATCAAAGGACTCCGTCAAAACGGGCATGAGGTTCATGTCTGTTTTTATGATATTTCCCCAGAAGGCGATCGATGTCGTTATGTTGATGGTAAGGTGATCAAAAATTATGGAAAAGGACTATTCTCTTCAGTATGGCAACGTATGAGTTACGGTTGCATTGTAGACTATTGTAAAACGAATGCTGTAGAATTGGTTTATGTCCGTAGTTTTATGAATGCCTCACCATTTAATATCCGTTTGTTTAAGCGGTTGAAGCAAAGTGGAACAAAGTGTGTGATGGAAATACCTACTTATCCGTATGATAAGGAGTTTGAGTCTCTCCCTTTGAAATATAAATTCGAGCATATCTTTGACAAGCTGTTCCGCCGTCGTTTGGCTTCCTATATGGATGCCATAGTAACTTTTTCTGATGATAAAGAAATCTTTGGTCAGCGGACAATCAATATAAGTAACGGAATAGATCCAGATACATTGCCCCTACAGCCTGTTGTCGACACTTCTAATGAACTTCATTTAATCGGGGTTGCCGAAGTGCATCCTTGGCATGGCTTTGATCGTTTGATTGCAGGATTAGGACTGTATTACAGTCAATCAGAAATACCCAAACCTGTTTATTTTCATGTTGTTGGTGGGGTACCCGATGTGCTTATGGAGCAATTCTCTAAAATTATTAACGAGTACCATATTGGGAAATTTGTTATTTTTCATGGTAAATTGTTTGGGGAAGAACTTGATAAAGTGTTTGCTCAATGTGCCTTTGCTGTAGGAAGTTTGGGTCGTCATCGCAGTGGTATCACCCAAATTAAGACACTAAAAAACCGCGAATATGCTTGTCGTGGTATTCCATTCATTTATTCTGAATGTGATTCAGATTTTGATCACCAGCACTATATCATCAAGGCTCCTGCAGACGAATCTCCCATTGGTATTCAACAAATTGTTGATTTCGTGGAAAGCTTCTCTTTGAAGCCTGAGGAAATTCGTAAGACAATAGAGCAATTACAATGGAAGTATCAGATGAAAGAAGTCGTAGATGCCCTTTTTTCACATTGACGGAATTTGAATTTGAGTGGCTTACCACAGACAACGAGATTATTTATGATTTATTTGTTTTATTCAGTAAAATTACTTAACTTTGCATTATTATATCTAAAAATGTAAATTACTAATTCGTCTATCAGTATGATACCTAAAATAATCCATCTTTGTTGGTTGAGTGGAGACCCTTATCCTCCAAAGATTGCGAAATGTCTGCAGTCATGGGAAAAATATCTTTCTGATTATAAGGTTATCCTATGGGATACTAATCGTTTTGATATAAATAATTCTGTTTGGGTGCGGCAAGCATTTGAAAGGAAAAAATATGCCTTTGCTGCTGATTATATTCGTTTCTATGCCTTATATCATTTTGGAGGTATTTATTTAGATTCAGATGTAGAGGTATTAAAGAGTTTTGATGACTTACTCGACCTTCCCTATTTTTTGGGTGCCGAGAAAGCGCAGACTCCTGAGGCTGCTATTATGGGTGCGGAGAAGGGGTGTGAATGGATAAAACAGTGCCTTGATTACTATAAGGATCGTCTATTTATTAATAATGATGGAAGCTTTAATATCCAGACTGTTCCTGACATTATGATTCGCCAGATAGAGCAGATAAAACCCGTTCGGGTGTTATCCATAGAAGACAGTTTGAATATCCGTCAATTGGACATGCAGAAAGAAGTGTTGGTGTTTAATGATGCATTCTTCTCTCCTAAGGTTTTTGACTCTCGTGAAGTAGAAATTACTCCTTATACATATGCTATCCATCACTATCAGAATTCATGGTTTTCACCTAAGGCTAAAGTATATTATCGCATAAGAGCGGTTTTTGTTAAATTTTTTGGGCGGAACCTAGTGCGTAGAGTGGAGACATTCCTGATGCCATGGAAATTTAAGAAATCATAATATGATGCAGTTGAGTGTTATAGTTCCTGTCTATAATGTTGAAAAGTATATCTCCAAATGCATCGAGAGTGTTTTTTGCCAAGGAATGGATGAAAGCACTTTTGAACTCATTATTGTAAATGATGGTACAAAGGATAGAAGTATGGAGTTAATTTCAAAGATTATCCAGAAGCATTCAAATGTAATAGTTATAAATCAAGAGAATAGAGGACTGTCAGTTGCTCGAAATATTGGTTTAGCGAGAGCTTCAGGTGAGTATATTCTTTTTGTTGATTCTGATGATTTTCTTGTAGATGACACTCTCAAACCATTATTGGATGTTGCTATTAACTCGTCTGTGGATATGGTTATGGGTAAATTTGTAAAGTTGTGTGATGGACAAATAGTAGATTATACGCCAGATGCAGTTTCTAAATCTGAAATAGAAACAACAATTTTGTTAGGAGAAGAGGCTTTCATTAACTATCTTAATCCAAGGGAATGTTATGTGTGGTGCAAATTATATCGAAGGGATTTTTTGCTGGAAAATCATATAAATTTTCTGCCTGGTATATATTTTGAAGATATTCCTTTTACTGTGGAATGTTATTTAAAAGCAGAAAAGTGTATTTCTGTGCCAATATCTTTTTACGTATATTTACAGCATTCAAATTCAATAGTTTCTAGTATTAATGTGAAGAAAATTTTTGACTTCAATACCATTATTGAATATCTTTGGAATTTAAAAAATAGACTTACTCTCTCAAGCAAACAGTTATTAAAACTTCAAGATATAATATTTTGTACATTGTCCATAGAAATGTGGTATCTGACAAAAGAAAAAGAATTATATCGCCATAGGAGTGAAATAGTTAAAGACCTTAGAAGGCGTGTTCCTGATATGTATTTCTCTAATGGATTCAAACAGAAAATTTTTTCATTTCTTTTTGAGAACATGCCGTTTACCTATCTATGGCTACGCTCTTTTAAGTAGCACAGAGTCTTTCAAATAAATCCTTCCATTTCTCCATTATGACATCTATATCGAATGTTTTTGCTCGTTTTATAGCTTCTTCAGAGAACTTTTTCAACCGTACAGGTCGTTTTATTTTTCTATTATTTATCTTTTCCTGAAGATTATTACGTTATAAAGATAGTTAAACTAAAGTGCTGCGGAATTAAGGGTAATATTTTTTTATGAATTTACTCTTTTTTTTTCTTTTTTTTGATACTCTGTGAAATATTATGTATCTTTGCAGAAAAGATACGAGTCTATGGCATGGTACGATAAATACATGAGTATCTACGGGAAACCTTTTAGTGAGGTTCCTCCCAATATTGTTACTGATATTAAAAGTCAGTTAGCCTCAGTGCAAGCGATAGACCCATTAGTGTCTATAGTGGTGTGTGCATATAACGAGGAGAAGCGTTTGGCAGCGTGCCTATGGTCACTTAGCGAGATTAAATCAAAATATCCGATAGAAATACTTGGTGTTAATAATAACTCAGCGGATAAAACGGAAGATATTTATAAAGTATTAGGGGTCCCTTACTTTAATGAACCTCGTCAGAGTCCAGGATTTGCTCGTCAATGTGGATTGCAACATGCCAAGGGTAAATACCATTTCTATATAGATGCCGACACTTTTTATCCTGCTGAATATGTTGATGTAATGATGGAAAAACTGACTCAACCAGAAGTTGCTTGTGTTAGTACTTTTTGGAGCTTTTATCCTGATAAGAATCATTCTCTTTTTAGTTTATATATATATGAATTGATTCGTGATATTTTCCTGTGGGTTCAACATTTTAAACGTCCAGAACTCTGTGTCCGTGGTATGGTGATGGCTTTTAAAGCAGATTACGCAAAACAGATAAAAATACGTACTGATATTCGAAGAGGTGAAGATGGCTCTTTAGCCTTAGAATTAAAGAAATTTGGCAAGATCTCATTTGTCTATAATCGTAAAATACGACCTGTTACAGGCTACGGCACTATTGGAAGCAATTCTATTTGGAAGAGTCTTGTGAATAATGTAAAATCTCAGTTAAGAGGAATATCTCGTATTTTCTATCAAGTAGACCATTATGATGATCAAGAAGATAATTTGATTATGAATAAATGAAACTCGTATATTTATATCATTCTCTGGCTATTTGGGGTGGGGTGGAACGCATCTTTGTAGATAAGATGAACTACTTGGTTCATCACTATGGCTATGAAGTCTATATGATAACTTCAGACCAAGGGCAGCACAAGATTCCATACGACTTGGACGAACGGGCGCATTTCATAGATTTGAATATCCGATTTCATCGACGGTATCAATATAAGTGGTGGCGTAGACCTTTTATTTATCGCCAAATGTCGCAGATATATCATAAGCTCTTACAGGAACATTTGGATGTCATTCGCCCCGATGTGATAGTGTGTACATCCATTCAGGATGTTAGACCATTGTTGAAGGTGAAGGGTGGGATTCCCCTTATCGTAGAGTCCCATATTAATTTTTTGCGTCCTGATACGTTGTTTCATCGGATGCAAACGTGGATAAATAATTATTGGATTGGTAAAGCAGATGCCTTAGTGACTTTGACAGATGGTGATGCGGAAAACTGGAAACGTATAAGTAAAAATGTTCTGGTGATTCCTAATATTGTTCAAATGAATCCCTTGCCTCAATATAGTTCTGGGAAGGAGAAGCGTGTCATTTTTGTAGGCAGGTTTGCTGAACAAAAAGGAATTGGTGAACTTTTTGCCATTTGGAAGTCAATCTATCCCAAATTCGCTGATTGGCATTTAGATTTATATGGTGAAGGTGAGTTGTGGGATCAATATCAACAGGAGGCGGAAGCACTGAATATGAACATAGAATTACATCAGCCGACCAAAGATATCTTTGAAGCTTATTGCAATAGTAGTATTTTTGTGTTGACTTCTCTTTATGAGCCTTTTGGTTTGGTGATTCCAGAGGCAATGAGTTGTGGACTGCCTGTAGTCTCCTATGCCAGTCCTTATGGTCCAGCCAGTATTATTTCAGATGGAAAGGATGGCTTTATAGTTCCCCTACATGACCGCCAAGCATTTGCCGATCGGCTATGTCAGCTCATGGCTAATGAGGAGTTGCGAAAGGAAATGGGGCAGTGCGCCATCGCATCTTCCCATCGCTTCTCTGCAGACAAAATCATGCCCATGTGGAAAGAACTCTTTGAGAAGTTAACCTCTCTTTCCTAACATTGTTGAATGATGTCCGTCCAAATAGCCGAACGGAATACGTCCAAATAGCTGAATAAAAAACAGCCAAACAGCCGAATAAAATTCTGCCAAATGGCGGAGTTAATCGAGAAAAGGTTAGTGTAATAAGTGAAAAGTTATAAAAATCGTTTAGTCCAATCACCTTTTTCTTCATTTTTTTGGTTGGTCGACTAAACTTTCGTATATTTGCATCCAGATAAGTCTAAAATAGTAGTAGAAATGGAAACATTATTTAAGAAACATCAGATACTGATATCCCAAGTCAGCATGAAAATTATACGTGAAATCATGAATGACATAAATTGGGAAAAACAGCTTGTTGCTATACGTGGATCACGCGGCGTTGGAAAGACGACTTTGATACGCCAATATATTAAACAGAAATATGGAGTACAAGCAGGAAAGGCTCTGTATTGTGTTATGGATAGTATGTATTTTACCAATCATACACTCTTAGATTTAGCGGAACATTTTCATCTGGTTGGAGGAAAGCACCTTTTCTTGGACGAAGTACACAAATATCCAACATGGAGCAAAGAGATTAAAGAAATCATTGATCTCTATCCTGATATGAAAGTAACGTTTACGGGATCGTCACTAATCCAAATATTAAATGCAGATGCAGACTTATCCAGACGGGTTCTTAGTTACCAAATGGCAGGTCTCTCTTTTCGTGAATTCCTTCGCTTCTATAAAAGTATCAGTGTTCCTGCTCATAAGTTAGATGAACTGTTATTAAATGCAGACTCCATCAGCCATAGCGTAAATGAGATTTGTCGCCCTCAGCTTCTTTTTGAAGAATATTTGCGTGTGGGTTATTATCCTTTTTACGATGGAAATGAGACGGAATACTATAGTCGTATTGAGAACGTTATCAGTTTTATTATAGATCAGGAGATGACTCAATTCTGTGGGGTAGAGCCTGCATACACTCGTAAACTCAAGGCGATGTTGATGTACTTGTCAGATAATGTTCCTTATGAGGTTAACATTTCAAAACTCTCCTCCTATCTTGAGATTAATAAGACGACCGTGCTGAATTATTTGTCTAATATGCAAAGGGCAGAACTTCTTAATTTACTTTACTCTGACAATAAGTCAGTGACAAAAATGCAGAAGCCTGATAAAATATATATCCAGAACACCAATATCCTCTATGCTCTTGGAACTCAACAAAACATAGGGACAATCAGAGAATGCTTTGTGGTGAATCAACTTTCAAAAGAACATATAGTGGAATACGGAAAAGCCCAAGGTGATTTTAGAGTTGATGGTAAAATAACGTTTGAGGTAGGTGGTAAAGACAAGTCTTTTGATCAGATAGCAGATGTCCCCAATTCTTATATATTAGCAGATTTTATAGAATTCCCTATTGGGAAAAAATTGCCTATCTGGCTGATGGGGTTATTGTATTAAATAGTGCAATTTACCTCTCTTTCCTAACATCCAGGGGGATTTGGATTGGAAGAAGAGGATAATGGGGTAGAGGAGTATCGTGACGATGAGTGCTAAAGCGTAAAAAAGTATTATACAGAATTATCCCCAATGCTACAGCAAGGAGCTTTGCCCAGTCCATCCAATTAATTCTCTCATTCATGTTGCAAAATTACAAATAATTATCAATTACCAATTATCATTTATCATTTATTTCGTACCTTTGCAACATTGTATGGCAAAAGAACGAATAGAATATATTGACGCAATGCGGGGATTCACGATGATTCTTGTTATTTACTCGCATGTTTGTGTGTTCTGTTTTAAGGAATATTTCATTGCCTTCAATGATGTGTTGTTCTTGTTGCGTATGCCCTGTTTCTTCTTTATCAGTGGATGGCTGTTTTATAAGGCGACAAGGGTCTGGGATAAAACGACGATTCGTCAAGTCATTCATAACAAGTTCATGGTGCAGATTATTCCGACCTTTATCTTCCTTGCTCTGCATGAACGGACTAACTTCTTCCAACGGTTAGGTGCCTTTAAGGGAGGCTATTGGTTTACGTTCGCTCTCTTCATCTTTTTTGTTATCTATATCCTGTCGTCACTTCTCTTCCGTCGTTGCAAACTTCGGGATATTTGGATGCTGCTGATAGCATTGGTTATCTCCATGTCAGCCTCGTGGTATGATGCCTATTACCAGCAGATAGGCACTCAGTTAGGGTGGGGACGGGAGGTCTTAGGATTCATGAGTTTTATCACATGGCGGTATTATCTCTTTTTCTTCTTAGGTACTTTGGTTAAGAAACATTTCAACCAGTTTCTGCACTGGACTGACCGCCGTGAGGTGTTCTTTGCCGTGATAGCCATTTTTGCCCTGATGGCAAGTCTGCCCCGTACCGAGTGTTGGTCTTGGGTATATGCCAGGTTTGCGATAAGTGGTGTCTGTGGTATGGTGATGGTATTCACTTTTTTCCGTTATTTTACCTCTTGGTTTATGAAAGAGCGGGTCTTAGGTCGTAGCTTACAATATGTAGGAACTCGAACCTTGGATATCTACCTCCTTCATTTCTTCTTCCTGCCAGAGTCGATGCTACTCTATAATCGACAGTTACTTGCTTACGATAGTAAGTGGTTGGAAGTCGGTGTTGTGATGGGAGAGGCACTGGTCGTATTAGCCTGTTGCTTGACCACCAGTTATATCATCCGTCTCAGTCCGTTCCTAACTAAGTATTTATTTGGCGTGAGGAGGATGTAGAATACATCATTATGAAGCCTTTGTAAAGTGTTAAGCATCTTCTTGACAAAGGATAGTATATCCTTATATTGTGGAATAATAGAAATATTACCACTTTTTATTAGAAATATTTGGTAGTTAATAGAATTTCTGCTATCTTTGCAATGTCAAAATGCAATGGTGAGTAATAGTGAAAAGTAGCGAATTACACAGAAGATTCATAAAGGCGGTCACAAGTTCGACCATGCTGAGGGAAGCCATTACTTCTACATTAAGGACGGACTACTAACAGAGCCAATCCCGTATCACGGGGCAAAAGAAATGTTTCAACCACTTGCGAACAAGTTGATAAAAAAATATGGAGTGTAAGTTCTCTATCTTTAAAACAGAATAAAGTCAAATGTCAAACAGAACCACAGAGTCATGGAGAAAATTATAATGATAGTAGGGGCATCTAAGGATATGCTTAATGCATATTCAGACAATTGTAATGGTATCTACGCTGGTGGTGATACCATTGAAGAAGTAAAGGCAGACACAGAGGAGACGATTCGCTTAATCAAGAAAAATTTACCAGAAGGCAGATGGCCAAAGCAAATTAAGGGTGATTATGAGTTTGAGTGGAGATTTGATGTTCCAAGTTTTCTTGAATATTACTCTAGTTTTATGTCTCTTGCTGGTATGGAAAAAATGACTGGTATCAATCAGAAGCAATTATCGAACTACCTTAATCATCGTGCAGTTCCTCGCAAGAAGCAGGCAGACCGTATTATAATGGGTATTCATCGATTTGCCCAAGAGCTTTTGAGTATAACACTCTGATTTGTGTTATTTGACACCAACAATCTGTATTGCCAGAGCTGAAAAGTTCTGGCTTTTTTATAGGTTTAAGGATAATATCAATTAGACGGGGGAATGTCTTAAAGATAGTCACCCCCTTATAGATAAATAATAGCATAGAAAGAGGCGATCCAGCCTACAATACAGCATTGGATGAAACGGTCTTTTACCAATACCTTGGTGGGACTGCCGCTGCGCTTGTAGACCAGCATGTTTTGGAGGTAGCGTAACAGACCAGCAAGTACCCAGAAATTCGTCAGGTAGATATAGGGTGAGCCGAAACGCTCAATGACACTCTCGTTCATCGTGTAGATGATATAGCAAACCATGGTGATGGTGCCAACAATGGTAACGCTGAGGTCAATAAACTGGGCGTTGTAGCCTGCAATACTCTTGCGGGGCATGGTACCTGTCAGCTCAAAGAGACGGTAATCGTCTTTCCGCTTGGCAAAGGCAAGGAAGAGGGCGAGCAGGAAAGTCATCAGGGAAAGCCAGCCAGATACAAAAATATCGGTGGTGAAACCGCCAATCAGGACTCGCATCACAAAGCCTACCGCAATAATGGCAACGTCAAGGATGGCATATTGCTTCAGTCGTACGCAATAGGCGATATTCATGCCCCAGTAGCCTAATAGCAGGGCATAGAGTATCGGCATGTTGACACTGTGGGATAAGGAGACGAGTAGGAGGGAGGCAATCAGACTCAATATCATGATGAAATAGCCTTCCCATATGCTGACCTTTCCTGCGGCAATGGGGCGAAACCGCTTCTTGGGATGCAGGCGGTCACTCTCCACATCATGAATGTCGTTGAAGCAATAGATGCTGCTGGAGACGAAACAAAAAGCAAGGAACGTCCATAGTGTCGGTATAAAATACTCCTTGTTCAGCAAGTTGTTGCTGAAAAACAATGGAGCGAACACAAAGGCATTCTTAAACCATTGTAAAGGACGTAAAAGCATGAAAGCCTCCTTCATATTCATGCAAATTTACACATAGTATTGTGATAATCATGCCGCTGTTGATAATTTTTGTCATATTTTAACGGTTAGATACCCCCTCGTAACTATTCAGCGATTAGTTTATTCCTGCCGACAAATAGCATTCCTCATCTCGCCAACGGCTTATAATCCCGTATAGAGGTACGAGTGTTTTCTTTCGTCGAATTCTCGGGAGGCTAATTTTTACAATCCTCTGATTATCAGCAAAATACATCTAAAATAATTGCCAAAAAGTTTGGTAGTCTCAGCTATTTTTCGTACCTTTGTACCTGTGAACGAGAAGGTTACGGACATATCGGAGGCA
>CALFUF010000048.1 GCA_937916405.1 uncultured Prevotella sp. | reverse complement strand
CCTGCGCCGATGGTACTGCAATGCAATGCGGGAGAGTAGGAGGCCGCCACTTTTTATAATGATGAAGCCCTGTTATCGAAAAAGATAGCAGGGCTTCTTTGTTTTTTGAAATAAAGTCATTAACTTTGCACTCGTTATGAAAGTACTCTACGAGGATAATCATATTATTATTGTCTATAAGGAGAGTGGAGAGATTGTACAGGGCGACAAGACTGGTGACACTCCCTTGTCTGAGACGGTGAAGGCGTATCTCAAAGATAAATATGCCAAACCAGGACTTGTGTTTCTTGGTGTAGTACACCGTTTGGACCGCCCTGTGAGTGGACTGGTGATGTTTGCTCGTACCTCGAAAGCACTACGCCGTCTGAATGACATGTTCAGGAATGGTGAGATTCACAAGACCTATTGGGCATTGGTACAGGAAAAGCCAGAGGAGGAAGAGACAACACTGGAGCACTGGATGGTGCGTAATGAAAAGCAAAATAAGAGTTACGCCTATTATCATGAGGTTCCTGGTTCCAAGAAATGTCTGTTGCATTATAAACTCATTGGGCAGTCAGACCATTATTATCTGTTAGAGATTAATCTGATGACAGGCAGGCACCATCAGATACGTTGCCAGCTGTCAACTATCGATTGTCCTATCAAGGGAGATCTGAAATATGGCGCTAAGCGAAGCAATCCTGATGGTGGTATCTCGTTATTAGCACGTCGTATTGAGTTTATCCATCCCGTTTCCAAAGAACCTATCGTTGTGGAGTCACCATTACCAGCGGATAATATTTGGCAAAACATCAAATTTCTTGGTAAATAGTTTCGTATTTCCGATATTTTTACTTACTTTGCAAAAGATTTTGCAAAGTAACGGCGCATGAAGAAAGCTTTCTGGTGGATATTGGGTGTTCTGCTGAGTCCCATTCTGCTTTTTCTGATTCTGACGATGCTGCTTTATTTCCCTCCTGTGCAGAACTGGATGGTGGATAAGGTAGCGGCTATCGCGTCAGAGAAAACAGGGATGCAGATTACTGTCGACCATGTGAATCTTTCTTTCCCTTTAGACTTAGGTATTGACGGCTTTCATGTCATTCAGCAGCCAGATACGATAGCTGATGTGGAGCGCATGGTGGTAGACATCCAGTTTTTACCCTTGCTAAAGAGTAAAGTCATTATCAATGAACTGGAAGTCAACAATGCTAAGTTCAATACCGTCCAGTTTGTGGATGCTGCCCGTGTCAAGGGACAATTCAAGCGCCTCGCCTTGTCGAGCAAAGGTATTGACCTTGACAAGCAGACCGTTGAGATTAATGGTGCCCGATTAGAGGAGGCGAGGATAGATGTCGCCTTGAGCGATAGTGTCCCTGAGGATACCACGACTTCCGAAAACCGATGGAAAATCTTTGCAGACAGTCTGAGAATCATGCGCTCAGACGTGGTACTCCATATGTCAGGAGACACGATGAGTGTGAAAGCACATTTCGGACGGTTGCTTGCTAAAGAGGGGGACTTTGACCTGGGTACCCAGACTTACCAGCTTGCCTCCTTAGACTGGAATAACGGTAGTCTGCAGTATGAACAGAACTATGAGCCGCAGATAGAGGGACTTGACTATAACCATATCGATTTCAGTCATGTAGATATCGGTGTTGACTCTGTTTATTATCACGACCCAACGGCACGACTGGTGATGCGCTCCGTTCAGTTGAAGGAGAAGAGCGGTCTGCAAGTAGTCAATCTGACAGGGCAGGTAGCGATGGAGAATGGTAAGATCAAACTCCCCAAGTTGCACCTGAGAACGCCAGACTCTGATGTAGAGGTGGAGTTGGATATGCCCCTCTCCCTGATGGATCAGATAGAGTCTGGAAAGATGCGTATGAGGATGAATGCGCAGTTAGGTAAACAAGACCTGATGCGCTTCATGGGAGGTATGCCCCAGTCGTTCCAACAGCATTGGCCCAACTACCCGTTAAGTGTGAAAGGCTCAGTCAATGGTAATATGGATTATATGGAGTTTGACGGACTCGACGTGTCATTACCCTCCGCTTTCCATGCTACCGCTACTGGCTTTGCCGCTAATCTGACCGATCCCAAACGTCTTCGTGCCAAGGTCGATTTCAAGGCATGGACAGAAGAGTTGGGATTCATTACGGGGCTGTTGCCGAAAGATATGCAACGTGACTATCGTATTCCTCGTGGTATTACTGCTCAAGGACTTGTCAGGGCTGATGGTGCGCAATATTCCGCAGATGTCGTGATGCATGAGGGGAAAGGTACGGTCAAGGCAAATGGTCATTTCAATGCCGATGCCATGCGTTATGATGCAAAAGTAGATGTCCGTGACCTTAACGTGCATCATTTCATGCCCAGAGACTCTATCTATACCGTCTCAGCCGATATGGTGGCGAAAGGGCAGGGGACAGACTTCTTCTCCCCCCGTACTACATTGGAGGCTGACGCAAAGATTCACCAATTGAGATACGGGTCTTATCAGCTGAATAATATGGTGGCTACAGCAAATGTCAAGAACGGTCGTGCCTTTGCCAATATCACTGGTGATAACCAATTGCTGAATGGTACGATTGCGCTTGATGCCCTGCTGAACAAGAAAAAGTTGGATGGTACCATCACAGCCGATATGGCACAGTTGGACCTCTACCGTCTTCACTTAGTAGACAAGCCCCTGACGATAGGACTTTGCGGTCATGTGGATGTCAGTTCCGACCTCAACAAGACCCATTATGCCAGTGGTTTCTTCACCGATTTCACCATCAGAGACTCAGCCAAGGTCTATCGCCCTGAAGACTTAGGATTACTCATCAATCTTCGTGCCGATACCACTTATGCCCGTATACAGGCAGGAGACTTTATCGTGAAAGTCGATGCCAGTGGACATTACGAGCAGGTGCTGAAGCAGCTGACGATACTGTCAGACTCTACGATGGCACAATATAATCAAAAGATTATCGACCAGCCAGCATTGCGTAGACTGCTGCCTACCCTAAAGCTCCATGTGGAGAGCAAGAAAGACAATCCTGTTGCCACCCTTTTGAAGAGCGGACAGGATATCGATTTCAAAGACTTGCTCTTTGATATGTCGACCTCTCCAGAGACAGGTGTCAATGGCAAGGGGCACATCCATTCCTTAGTCTATGGCAGTACCCGTCTGGATACCATCAATTTCCGATTGACACAGCGGAAAGAATACCTCAGTTTTGGAGGACAGATACGTAATAACAAGCGTAACCCACAGTTTGTCTTTAACGCTCTCTTTGACGGAGTACTGCAAGAACGAGGCGCGACAATGGGCGTCCGCTATTTTGACTCAGAGAATAAACTGGGTGCTCGTATCGGTGCACAAGCAGAGATGGTCGACAGTGGAATACATGTTCATCTAGTACCAGACCGTCCGACATTAGGCTATAAGGAGTTTGCGCTGAATAAAGATAACTTTATCTTCTTAGGGGGCGACCGTAAGCTGAAAGCGAAGATTGACCTGGTGGCAGATGACGGGATGGGTGTTAAAATCTATTCCGAAGAGAGTGAGCCTAATGCCTTACAGGATATCACTGTCAGCCTGAACCGTTTCAATCTCGGTGAGATCACCTCCGTCCTTCCGTACGTTCCACGTATCACAGGTATTATGGATGGTGACTACCATGTGATACAGCATGAGAATGGTCGTTTCTCAATGGTCAGTGATATGGCTGTCCAGAACATGACTTACGAGAAGAGTCCGGTAGGTAATGTGAGCACAGAGCTGGTTTATCTGCAGAAAGAGAATGACGCTCATGCTGTGGAAGCCCGTCTTATGAAGGATGACATGGAGATTGGATTGTTGAACGGTACCTATTATAATGAGGGTGAGGGCGCCTTGGACGCTAAGTTGCAGTTGACCCGTTTCCCCTTGGAGATAGTTAATGGTTTTGTTCCAGACCAGATTGTAGGCTTAGAAGGTCTTGGAGAAGGAGAGTTAACAATCAAAGGAGCTTTGAAGACGCCACAAGTCAATGGAGAAATATACCTTGACTCCTCCTATCTTGTCAGCGTTCCTTATGGCATGCGTCTGCGCTTTGACAACGACCCTGTGCGTGTTGTAGGTTCCAACCTCCTATTAGAGAACTTCTCCCTGTATGCGTATAACGAGAACCCATTGACATTGATGGGTAGCATCAACTTCTCGAATCTCGACCATATCCTGGTAGACCTTCGTATGCGTGCCAAGGACTATCAGGTTATTGGAGCCAAAGAGAATCCCAACAGTATAGCCTATGGAAAAGCATTTGTGGACATATTCGCCAGGATGCAGGGTACGTTGGATAACTTGAATATGCGAGGCAGACTGAATGTGTTATGCTCAACAGATATGAGTTATGTGTTGCGTGACACTCCATTATCTACCGATAACCATTTAGAGGAACTCGTTAAGTTTACCGACTTCAGTGACACCGCACAAGTGGTAGTGGAGCGTCCGCAACTGAATGGCTTTACCATGGATATGACCGTTGATGTATCGAAGGGTACTCATATCATGGCATATCTGAATGCCGACCACTCCAACTATATCGACTTGATGGGAGGTGGTACTCTTCGTATGCAATATTCTCCTGTGGAGGACCTCCAGCTGCGTGGTCGATATACCCTGTCAAATGGAGAGATGAAATACTCGTTGCCAGTCATTCCGTTGAAAACTTTCACGATTCGTGACGGCTCATATATTGAGTTCACGGGAGAGCCGATGAATCCTACGCTGAATATCACGGCAACAGAACGCACCCGTGCGGCAGTCTCCAGTAGCAGTGGGGCAGGACGTAGTGTGGATTTCGACTGTGGTGTCGTCATCACCAAGACCCTTAGTGACATGGGTCTGGAGTTCACGCTGGATGCCCCAGAGGATATGCAGATGCATGGTGAGTTACAGGCAATGGGTGTGGAGCAACGAGGTAAACTCGCTGTGACGATGTTGACAACAGGAATGTATCTTGCTGATGGTAACACAGGAGGCTTCTCCATGAACTCTGCCCTCAGTTCCTTCCTGAACTCAGAGATCAACCAGATTACGGGAAATGCCCTGCGTACCCTCGACCTCTCGTTTGGTATGGACAATTCCACGGATGCCTCTGGAGCCATGCATACCGACTACTCGTTTAAGTTTGCCAAACGGTTCATGGACAACCGTTTGAAGATTGCCGTTGGTGGTAAGGTGTCATCAGGTGCTGAGTTACAGGAGCGTAACAATTCCTTCTTTGATAACGTGTCGCTCGAGTATCGTCTTGACCAGACGGCTAATAAGTTTATCACGTTGTATTACCAGAACAACAGTTACGATTGGTTGGATGGTTATACCCAGAAATATGGTGCAGGATTCACTTGGCGCCGTTCTTTACAGAACTTCTGGGATATCTTCCGCTTTAAAGAGCAGAACCTGCGACCGCAGAGAATGCAGAATAATCCGAGTACTCCGAATAATCAGAGTAATCAGAATAATCTGAGTACTCCTACTGACTCCCTAAAAACTGAAAGCAATGAAAAGAAATAGTATTCTATATATGATCGCTGGTCTGTTGCTCTCCTCCTGTTCGATGACAAAGAATATCCCAGAGGATGACAAGCTCTTCACAGGTCTGACGAAGATTGCCTACGAGAACTACGAGGCGAACGATAACTTCACCCAGACCCAGGAGGAGGTGGAGGCAGCCCTTGCCACGGCGCCCAATGGTGCTATCTTCGGCAGCAGCTATCATCGTATGCCTTTCTCTTTCGGTTTGTCATTGTGGAACCATTATAGTGGAAAAGACTCAGGTTTTGCCAAATGGATGACTAAGACCTTTGGAAAACAGCCCGTGCTGATGTCATGGGTAAATCCGGATTTACGCTCTTCCGTGGCTCGTTCAGTATTACGTAACCACGGTTATTTCAACGGACAGGTGGGGTATGAGGTAGTACCACAAAAGAATACGAAGACAGCAAAGATCGGTTATAAGGTGAATCCTGGTCGTTTATACTATCTTGACAGTGTCGGCTATTTCGGTTTTCCTGCCGAGGCTGACAGTCTTATTCAAGCTACCTTGGATGAGGCGAAGATCCATAAAGGCGATCCTTTTGTCGTCTCTAATCTGGATGCAGAGCGTAGCCGTGTCAACCTGTTGTTACGTAATAACGGCTATTTCTATTATCAGTCGAGTTATGCCTCCTATCTGGCAGATACCTTTGCCGTTGATGGTAAGGCACAGTTACGTTTCCAATTGGCAAAAGATGTCCCAGAGCAAGCACTCCATAAATGGTATATCGGTAGGGTGAATATCAATATGCGTAAGACCTTCATGGAGCAACTGACCGACTCGTTGCATCGTCGTTATTTCACTGTCCGCTTCTCAGGTAAGAAACCACCTATCCGTACTCGTGTGCTGATGGCGGATATGAAACTGCGTCCTCGTCAGTTGTATAGCTATGACAACTATGTGCAGTCTATTAACAAGCTCAATGCCATGGGACTCTTCTCGTCAACAGACTTTGTGTTTACGCCCCGTGACACGACGGCAACCTGTGATACGCTGGATCTGACCCTCAATTGTGTGTTCGACAAACCGTGGGATTTCTATATTGAGACCAATTTCAATGCCCGCACCATCGGACGTGTGGGTCCAGAGCTGAAGCTGGGTGTCACCCGTCGTAATGCCTTCCGTGGGGGAGAGAAGATAGATATCAACCTGCATGGTTCTTATGAATGGTCTACAAGTGGTGGCTCCTCGATGAATAACTATGAGTATGGTGCTGATGTCAGCATCGAGTTCCCCCGTATTATCGCTCCCTTCTTTGGTGGCAACCGGGTACGTCGTAGCAAGGATGGGCGACTCATCCGTCGTCAGCGTTTCTATTCCACGCCACTTACCTTAGCTAAATTATCTACAGATATCATCTATCGCCCCAGCTATTATAAGATGCATGTCTTTAGTGGGGAGTGGACTTATAAATGGCAGACCTCTGCCCAAAGTCGTCATGAGTTCTCACCATTGACGGTGAAGTATCAGTTTATGAACAGTCATACCGATGCCTATGACGAACTGGTGAAGACAAATCCCTACCTTGCGGCGACGATGCAGGATCACTTCATCCCCGAGATGCGTTACACCTATATCTATACCAGTCCTGCAGGTAAGCTGCATCCCATCCGTTGGGAGACCACTATTGCGGAATCAGGAAACCTGTTGTCGTTGGGTTATATGATAGGTGGTAAGAAATGGAATGAGAAAAACAAGACGTTGTTTAAGAATCCCTATTCCCAGTTTGTTAAATTAGAGACAGACCTTACCAAGACATGGACACTCAGTAGTGAGTCGCAACTGGTGGGACATGTTAATGCAGGATATATCTGGTTCTATGGTAATTCAGATGCTGTTCCCAACTCCGAGATGTTCTATGTGGGAGGCGCCAACAGTATCCGAGCCTTCTCTGTCCGTGGGGTAGGTCCCGGGCGTATCGAGTCCTTCGGTGATAAAGCAGTAGACTATCTGATGCGTAATGGTAATATCAAGTTTGTGGCAAATCTGGAGTATCGTCACCGTCTCTTCGGTAACCTTCATGGTGCCCTGTTCCTTGATGCCGGAAACGTATGGAATTCCTCTGACAATCAAAGTTTCAGTGGGGCGACAGGCAATATTTCCGATCAGGGACATTTCCGTTTCAAGAACTGTCTTCGTGATCTTGCCGTAGGCACAGGTGTCGGACTCCGTTACGATCTCGATTTCCTCATCCTCCGTCTCGACTGGGGAATCGGTCTCCATGTACCTTATGAGACAGCTAAGTCAGGTTTCTTTAATACCGATGGCTTTAAAAGAAACCAGACACTCCATTTCGCTATTGGTTATCCGTTCTAACAACACCTATACTGGAAAACATTCATCTTCCCAGTAAAGAACAAAAAAACCGCTGGATTCACATCCAGCGGTCGTTTCTCTCAATTTTTGTTCAAGTTGTCTGATTACTTAACGCTATCAGTAGCAACAGTGTCAACAGCAGCAGTGTCAGCGCTATCAACAACCTCTACTGAATCAGTGTCAACCTCAGCCTGCTGAGCCTTGTTACCACAAGAAGCGAAAGAAACAGCTACGATGGCTGCGAACATAAATACTAATTTTTTCATTTTTTCTAAGCTTTTAAAATCTGTAAAACAATCATTTGTTTATTAAAACGCTGCAAAGGTAGGCATTTTTTTGATACGTTGTACTTTTTTTTTGTGTTTTTTTTAGTCCTTTTTTGTAACTTTTTCGCAAAGTACTGAAAATCAATAATTTGTGAAATGTTAAAAATATCATCATTTTTACACTTTATTGAATATTTACTAAAAATGAGTAGTTTTTAATGGAAAATGTGTACCTTTGTTGGCGTAAACATATCACCTTATTATATATATGATAGATACATCAGTTTTCCAAGGTAAGAAAGCAGCATACTTTACATTAGGGTGTAAGCTGAACTTCTCAGAGACATCTACTTTCGGTAAGATGCTTCAAGAGATGGGAGTGCTGACGGCTGCAAAGGGAGAACAAGCTGATATCTGTCTTATTAATACATGTTCTGTTACTGAGGTTGCCGATCATAAGTGTCGTCAGGCAATCCATCGTATGGTACGCCAGCATCCCAATGCTTTTGTTGTTGTTACTGGGTGTTATGCGCAGCTGAAGCCTGAGTTCGTGAGTAAGATAGAAGGTGTTGACCTTGTATTGGGCGCCAATGAAAAGGCGAACCTTGTGCAGTTCTTGTCCGAAGCTTTTATCCGACGTGATAGTGTTGCTTCCTATAAGACGGAGAAGACGAAAGATATTAAGACTTTCGCGCCGTCCTGTTCACGTGGCAATCGCACCCGTTATTTTCTGAAGGTACAAGATGGTTGTGACTATTTCTGTACTTACTGTACCATTCCCTATGCTCGTGGTTTCAGTAGGAATCCTAGTATCGCTTCTTTAGTGGCTCAGGCAGCAGAGGCAGCAAATGAGGGTGGTAAGGAGATTGTGCTGACTGGTGTTAATATCGGAGACTTCGGAAAGACGACAGGAGAGAAGTTTATCAATCTGGTGAGAGCCTTAGATGACGTGGAGGGTATCCAGCGTTATCGCATCAGTAGTTTGGAACCTGATTTGCTCAGTGATGAGTTGATAGACTTTTGCGCCCACAGCCGTTCTTTCATGCCCCATTATCATATCCCATTGCAGAGTGGGAGTGATACGGTCTTGAAACTGATGCACCGCCATTACGATCGCCAGTTGTTTGCCGATAAGATTCATCGTATCAAAGCGGTATGTCCTGATGCCTTTATTGGTGTTGATGTGATGGTGGGGTGTCGTGGTGAGACACCAGCATGCTTTGAGGAGACTTATGACTTCTTGAATACACTTGATGTGACGCAGTTGCATGTTTTCCCTTATTCAGAACGTCCTGGTACCTCAGCACTCTCTATCCCCTATATCGTCAACGACGCAGACAAGAGGGAGCGTAGCAAGCGGTTGCTCGACCTTTCAGATGCAAAGACCCATGCTTTCTATCAGCGTTACATAGGAGCAGAGGCAGAGGTCCTTTTCGAGAAAGCACCACGTGGTAAGGCTATGCATGGATTCACGAAGAACTATATCCGTGTGGAGCTACCCCCCTCAGAGGCTCGTCCAGAATATGACAACCAACTGATGACTGTCTGTTTGGGTGACTTCAATCATGATCAAACAGCATTAAAAGCCAAGCTCTATGGATAAACTCGCAATCGTTATACTCAACTGGAACGGGGAAAAGATGCTGCAACAGTATCTGCCTACCGTCTTGCAATACTCTCGCGAAGAAGCGACGATTTATGTAGCAGACAACGCGTCTACAGACAATTCTCTGCGATTATTATCACAGTTTCCGGAGTGTAAGGTGATCCGACTGGAGAAAAACTGGGGGTTCGCAGAGGGATATAACCAGGCATTACGACAGATTGATGCGACGTATTATCTGCTGCTTAACAGCGATATAGAAGTGACCCATCACTGGCTGACACCCCTTGTTGAGTTTATGGATGTCCATCTGGAAGTGGCGGCTTGTCAACCTAAATTGCTATCTATTTATGATAAGGATATGTTTGAGTATGCGGGAGCGAGTGGGGGATTCCTCGACCGTCTCGGTTATCCCTTCTGCCGAGGACGTATCTTTGACACCATAGAACAAGATAATGGGCAATACGACTATGCCATGGAAATTCTTTGGGCAACAGGAGCAGCACTGATGATCCGCTCTAAAGACTATTGGGATGCAGGAGGACTAGACAGTCGTTTCTTTGCCCATAACGAAGAGATAGACCTTTGTTGGCGGTTGCGCATCCGTGGTCGTAAGATATACTGTTTGCCCGAGAGCTATATCTATCATGTGGGAGGCGGTACACTTCCTAAGAGTAATCCGATGAAGACCTTCCTTAATTTCCGCAATAACCTCACCATGCTCTATAAGTGTCTTCCAGACTCAGAACTCACTTATGTGATGCGTTGGCGTTGGTTCCTCGATTATCTTGCTGCGTGGGAGACCCTCCTGTTGAAACAGAACTGGGGAGATTTCTGTGCCATCTATCGTGCCCGTCGTGCATTTAAGAAATGGAAGCGCGATTTTGATGCTGATCGTGCGGCTATTCAGCAGTCGCGCACAGTTGCTGATATTCCAGAGCAGCGACAATTCTCTATATTGTGGCAGTATTATGCCAAGGGACGCAAGAGGTTCATGGAGCTGAAGAATGAAAATGTTCAATAAATTTGGCATTTTGCTTACTAATTATTAATTTTGCAGACCAGAAAAATTAAACTGAACAAAATATGAAGAAACTATTATTGGGAGACGAGGCGATTGCTCAAGGTGCGCTGGACGCAGGTTTGAGTGGTGTCTATGCCTATCCGGGAACTCCCTCCACAGAGATTACAGAGTATATCCAGATGTCGCCATTGGCAAAAGAGCGAGGTGTCCACAGTCGCTGGTCTACCAACGAGAAGACCGCCATGGAGGCAGCTTTGGGTATGTCGTTTATGGGAAAGCGTGCGCTGGTCTGTATGAAACACGTCGGTCTGAACGTATGTGCTGACCCATTTGTGAATGCAGGAATGACAGGTACCAATGGTGGACTTGTCGTGTTAGTTGCCGATGACCCATCGATGCACTCCTCACAAGATGAGCAGGACTCACGGTTCTATGGTAAGTTTGCCATGATTCCAACACTGGAGCCCAGTAGTCAGCAGGAGGCATACGACATGATACAAGAGGCTTTTGACATGTCAGAGCAGTTGCATCTGCCTGTCCTGATGCGTGTCACCACTCGTATGGCACACTCCCGTGCCGTTGTCACATGTAAGGAAGAGCCTCGCCAGCAGAATGAGTTGAATTACGACGCACAGGCATCAAGCTGGGTATTACTGCCAGCCTTTGCCCGTAAGCGTAATGATATCGTGACCGCCCAACAGCCCCTTTTGGAGCAGATGGCAGTCGACAGCAAGTATAATGCCTATATCGACGCAGACGACCATGAGTTAGGTGTGATTGCCAGTGGTATCGCCTACAACTATCTGATGGAGTGCTTCCCCAACGGTTGCCCGTTCCCTGTATTGAAAATCTCACAATATCCTATCCCCAAGAAACTGATTCGCAGGATGACTGACGATTGCGAATTTGTGCTGGTTGCCGAGGAGGGACAGCCCTTCATCGAGGATCAGGTACGTGGTGTGATGCCAGGTAATGCAGTCATCAAGGGACGTTTGACAGGTGAGCTGCCTCGTACAGGAGAGTTGAATCCCGACTTGATCAAGAAAGCGTTAGGCATGGAGATTGGTGAGAACTACGCTCCTTGTGAGGATGTGGCTCCCCGTCCACCTGCACTTTGTCAGGGTTGCGGACACCGTGATGTGTATACCGCACTGAATCAAGTGTTGCTCGACTATCCCAATGCCCGTGTGTTTGGTGATATCGGTTGTTATACCTTAGGTTTCCTTCCTCCTTATAAGGCGATTCACTCCTGCGTGGATATGGGTGCTTCCATCACTATGGCGAAGGGAGCCTCGGATGCAGGACAATGGCCTGCTGTCGCTATCATTGGTGACTCTACGTTTACCCATTCTGGTATGACAGGACTGTTGGACGCTATCAATGAGAATGCAGACATCACAGTGATTATCAGTGACAACCTGACAACAGCGATGACAGGTGGACAGGACTCTGCGGGTACCAATAAGTTTGAGGCAATCTGCCGTGGTCTAGGTCTGAGTGATGACCATCTGAAGGTCGTTGTTCCATTGCCCAAGAATATGGAGGAGATTACAAAGACCATCCGTGAGGAGATTAATTATCATGGGGTCAGTGTCATCATCCCGCGTCGTGAGTGTATGCAGACCTTACAGAGACATTTGAAACAAAAGAGACAGGAGGCAAAGAAATGAAGACAGATATTATATTATGTGGTGTAGGAGGACAGGGTATCCTCTCTATCGCAACGATTATCGGTGAGGCAGCCATGAATGAGAACCTGTATATCAAGCAGGCAGAGGTACATGGTATGTCCCAGCGTGGTGGTGATGTTCAGTCAAATCTCCGTATCTCCAGCAATCCTATCGCCAGTGACCTGATACCGAAGGGTGGTGCTGACGTGATTATCTCGATGGAGCCGATGGAGGCGTTACGCTACCTGCCCTTCCTTTCCAAAGAGGGATGGATTATCACATCGAGCACTCCATTCGTGAATATTCCCAACTATCCTGATATTGAGAAGATCAAGGCGGACTTGAACGGTCTGAAGAATGTCATCATGTTGGATATCGAACAGGCGGCAAAAGACGCTGGTGTACCACGTTCTGCTAATGTCATCCTATTGGGCGCTGCCCAGAAAGCGTTAGGTATCGAGTATGAGAAATTAGAGGATGCTATCCGTCGTGTGTTCGGTCGTAAAGGTGAGGCTATTGTCGAGGCTAACATCAAGGCATTGGCTATTGGTAAAAAAGCACAGAAATAATGGAGACACCAATTAAGAGAGAGATTGTTGACGGACTCATTGCCGAGTTAGGTATCAAGGACTTTGCCAAGGCAACGATCCGTGAGGTGAAACAAGTTGCCGCAAAGGCAGAGAAAGCCTCTGGTGTGGAATTCATCAAGATGGAGATGGGTATTCCCGGACTACCTGCCGCACAGGTAGGTGTTGATGCACAGATCAAGGCATTGAAGGATGGTATTGCCCATAGCTACCCGGACATACAGGGTGCTCCAGTCTTGAAACAGGAGGCTTCTCGTTTCGTGAAGGCTTTCATTGGCTTGGATGTCGCACCAGAATGCTGCGTACCAGTGAGTGGCTCGATGCAAGGAACCTTTGCGTCGTTCCTGACCTGCTCACAGGCAGACAAACAGAAAGACACCGTTCTCTTCATCGATCCAGGCTTCCCCGTACAGAAGATGCAGTTGCAGGTGCAGGGGGTGAAGTATGAGACTTTTGATGTCTATGACTATCGTGGTGAGAAACTTGGTCCAAAACTGGAGAGTTATCTAAGTAAGGGAAATATCAGTGCGTTGGTATACTCTAATCCCAATAACCCCGCATGGATCTGTCTGAATGAGGATGAGTTAAAGACCATAGGTGGACTTGCTACGAAATATGATGCCATTGTGATGGAAGACCTTGCCTATTTCGCCATGGACTTCCGTAAGGACCTGAGCGTGCCGTTCCAGCCTCCTTATCAGCCATCTGTCGGACGATATACCGATAACTATATCTTGCTGATAAGTGGTTCCAAGGCTTTCAGTTATGCTGGTGAGCGTATTGGTGTGACCTGTATCTCTAACAAGCTGTTCCATCGTCATTATCCCGATTTGGCAGCACGTTACGAAGGACTGGCTTTCGGACCCGTATTCTCTACGCGTATGCTCTATGCCTTATCGTCAGGAACCAGTCATTCTGCCCAGTTTGCATTGGCAGCGATGCTGAAAGCGGCGAGCGATGGCACCTATAATTTCCGTAAGGAAGTCATAGTCTATGGTCAACGAGCCCATAAGCTGAAAGAGATATTCTGCCGTTACGGTTTCCATATCGTTTATGATAAAGACCTTGACGAGCCTGTTGCCGATGGCTTCTATTTCACCATAGGCTACAAAGGGATGACTAGTGGTGAGTTAGCCAAGGAACTGATGTACTATGGTGTGAGTGCCATCTGTCTGATTACTACAGGTTCCCATCAAGAGGGCTTGCGTGTATGTACCTCTTTCATAGAGGATCACCAATATGCGCAGTTAGAGGAACGCATGAAGATTTGGAAAGCAAATCACGAAGCATAAAAAGGAAGAGGGTGTGTCAAAATAGGCACATTCTCTTTTTATGTCTTCCAGTTAGCAGCCC
>CALFUF010000047.1 GCA_937916405.1 uncultured Prevotella sp. | reverse complement strand
TGACTGGAGTTCAGACGTGTGCTCTTCCGATCTTATTGTTCTGCTTATCATTATCTTTCATCACTTGTTCTTCTCGCTGTGGCTAGCCACACGCTTTATTGAGTCACCGCTCTCACTGCTCATAAATCTCTCACAGCTCCGACGGCTCTTGTGGCTCCGATGTCCCATCCCTCTTTGCAGAATTGCTTATTCTACGAACGGAACGCAGCTATTTCTGCTCCATCCAGCCTCTTCGCTATCGTTCATACTCACCTTCACTAACCCCTCAAAACGCTGGAAAATAAAGCATTCTTTCATTCATACCTGCAACCGCCTCTATGAAAACAGGGGTCTAAGGCTACACCTGTGTCCTTATCGTACGCACGAGTATAAGGCATATTTTAAGTTCAGTAAGGGTACGACTGTGGCTATGATGGCTCCGAAACCACCTTGAAATCCCCCACAAGTCGACCAGAAAATCTCCCAAAAACCCTCTACATCCACCGTCCTCTAACCGTACGCTGGGCATCTCCTGGAAAATCCCATCATCTTTTTGCACGCACGACTATTCATTCATCATAAAATCCATTTTCACTATCTTCTACCCACATCTCGTACATTTCTTTATAGTGCCTTTTTATATATCGCTGAATCACCTTGACTTCATGCTCGCTTAAAATACCTTTATCTTGAATCTCCGTATCGCCGTTCGCTTTTACCCAAAATTTTGCCGATCCGGATTCAGTAAGCTTACGGTCACTCGCATGGACATGCATTGCCTCGATAACGCAATGCTTGGTGTAATATAGATAGTAGCCTGCTATTTTATCTCGGAAATACTTTGGCAACTTATCATACCTCCATAAACTCTCTGTCTTTATCCCATATGTCCATTGCTATTGTTTGTTCGATTGGATCCATGCTGCTTTCCAGCATTTTTCCGTCGAGAGTCATAATCATACTATGAGGCTCCGAGATATTAAGATTTACAACCTTAATAGTATTATCGTCTTTGGTAAATGAATAGCCATCAACAATCATATTCGCAGAATCTGCAATAGTCTTCTTCTCTTCTCTATTCATATTGAAGTTGAACTCCTTCCACATCCTTTAGAAAATCAACAGGATCAAAATATAGATTTTTTAATATTGGAATAAGATCTATATAATCTTCTTCGCTGGAATTATCTCTATTTGCACATTGAACGACAATATATCCTTTATCCCATTCTTTTACTGCCGTATACCTATACAGCTTCTTACCTGTCAGAAATGTTATCGTCCTATCTCCATATGAAAATGTCGTGTACTCATCGTTGTTTGATAAATAAGCGATTCCCATATAAATATCTCCATAATCTTGATACAATACTTTTGCCTTTACGCATTAATAAAGCGCAATTCGCAATTTCTTCATTTATACCTGCAACCGTCTCTATGAAAAACGGGGTCTAAACCAGCATCTGTTTTCTTTTCATACGCACGAGTTAAAGCCCAATTTCGAGTTTGATAAGACTACGGTTGTGATTATGACGCCTCTGAACTCCCCTCAAAATCACCATCACATCAACGATAATTTTTCCAAAATTTCAGCTACATCCACCGTCCTCTAACCGTACGCGCAACATCTCACGAAAAATTCGTCCTCTTTTTATACGCACAACTATCAATGACAATTTGTAGTTAAGAAACAGACGGTTGTAATTATCAAGTCTCACGAAAGTCCCTTAAAATGGCACTTCTTTCTCTCTCCCACATCCACTGTTCTCTAACCGTACACTCGACTGCAAAAAACTGTTATATGTTCAATAAGGAGACGGTATATCCGGTGCATTATGAGGCAAGATTTCATTTGCCCATAGCTTCGCCATGATGACCTGTGTGGTCACCTTTGCTTAGGGCTATGTCCATCCCTTCACTACATGCGCTCAAAGCGACACTTCGCTCCGGGATTTCCTGATCATCTGCACCTGTTCCTGATATTGCCTTGCAGCTATGTCTCTGCAAATCTCTGTCATACTTCTTTATCGTAGACGGTATGATTCACAAAATACCACTTCATTATTATATCGTCATATTTACCCGATTACTTTAGCGAGGTAGACAATGCTGATATAATCTTAATCCTCACAGCATAGCATTGAACTTCTTCTGTGCCTGTGCATCAAGTCCGAGTGCCTTCATCGCATCCTGTGCTGATATGCTCATGTTCCTCATTAGGTTCTTTATCGATATCAGCAATGCATCATCTCGACCTTTTTCCTCACTCTCCGCAAGCGCTTTTTCCCTTGCCTGTTCTAACTTTTCTATTGTACTCATAGCATCACTCTCCTTCAAGACTTCTTCAAATAATGCCTCATTTACCGATGAACTTACCTTTACTACTACCCTAAGATCCTCCAGTAGCCCCGGAGTGTCAATATCCTTTGTATTGTTAATGAATCTTCTGATATCATCCTTGTCAGCACCTGCCATCATTATCTTCAGTGCGAGCAGGCTCTCATCTTCTAATTCTCTCGTTACGACTATCTGAAGGTCTATAGCAGAAAAACCCTGAACCTTATATACCCCTGGTGCGGTCTTTACAGTTGATCTGCCTTCCTTCTTACAATATTCAAAGAACTTCCTGGGATACCTGCTCCTGAATATTGATATCGTGATCTCTTTCTCCGGAACTGCATCTACTGTCTTGCCCAATCCTTTATACAGACCTGCATATCCTATGCACTTCCATACTACATCTACATTTAGTGCATCATTGGGATTCTTGTATTCGATTATGTTGTAGGTCTTGAAGGTTCTTCCGATGTCGTTGTCAATGACCGCCTCTTTATCTTTCTTTACCACAATAAAGTCAATCCTGGGAGATTCCTTCGTTAACTCATACTCCCGCTCTATATCTATAACATCCCGGTAGTCTACGAAACAGATTTCCAATCCCCCGGCAAACCCTGCGTGCCAGTCTATTTTATGCCTCTCTTCACTCATATCCTTCTGTTTTCTTTTCCCTCATAAATCTGCAATCGTTCTCATATAAATTAGACCCTATACCCTCATCTGTCCTCTTTTTATACACATTATAAACCTTGGTATCTGTTGATGCAAAAAGCTGCTACAATCCCCTCCTCGGGACACCTACCTATTATCAACATAAGCCTGCCACAAGCTCCCAGCACTCGTGTCGTACCCAACGTTCTCTCCATTCTCCCCAGTCGCATAAACTAAACAGCCTTCAACCTCTATGTTCATATCATCCCCGGTCAAGTAACTGTACTGCTCAACATCTGCCAAACAATGAAGGCGACCAGTAAAGGCAGATTCATCACCTATGGCTACCGGGGTAAGTCCGCTGCTCTCACCATAACCCAGGATTATCTCATCATCCTTCTCAACGTCTGTCAGCTCACACCAACCGCTGGTATCTACCACCTCATACAGCCCACCTGTGACCATCTTAATCCTCACAAACACGTATGCCGGGGAGGTCGATTTATTCTTAACACTCCACTCGACCGCTTTGTATCCACCACTCTCGATTCCACCGATATCATCAGAACCGCTGAGAACAATACTGCTCGTCTCAACCTTGTTAACGTTGACATGGAGCGAGTCCGTGGCGGTGTGGTAGATGATGGTCGCAGCTAATGCTATAACAACAGTACTGAAGAACGTATACCTGAAGATCATGCCTGGCGTTAATCCCGCTATGAAAGCGCGGAGCTTCGAATCTGTGCTCGCCTGCGTCCCAGCTGTACTGCTCGCCTGCTTAGCACCCGTACCGGATGCACTGCTCACACCGGATATGCCGCTCATGTCCGCCCAACTCATCTCTATATTGTTCTGCTTATCGTTATCTTTCATTTGTTATTCTCGTTGTGGTTATCCACAGGTTTCGATAACTCTTACGGCTCTTACGGCTCTAACCGCTTCGACGGTTCCGATGATCTTATCCTCCTCACCCTCTTCGC
>CALFUF010000046.1 GCA_937916405.1 uncultured Prevotella sp. | reverse complement strand
ATCAAAGGGGAAGATAGACAAATCGTCCCAAGTTATTTTTTAATCATTACTTAATCTATATTTATCATTTTCCTCGAGGGGTGTCTATCTGTGAAGACGGAAACCCCTTTTTTATGTCCTGCGGCGAAACTCGGAACAGGTGATTGCCGTGGCAATGGCGACGTTCAGACTCTCTGCCCGTAGTCCGTCCGTATGGAAGTCGGGAATCAGCAGTTTATCCGTGATATGCTGTCGCACCGCCTCAGAGATACCGTTACCCTCATTACCCATGACGATGACGCCTTCCTGGGTCAGTTGATGCTCATAAATATTCTCACCATCCAGCAAGGTTCCATAGATCGGATAGGAGGGTGGGAGACTTTTGAAAAGTTCCAACAAATCAGTATAGATCACCTGAACGTGGGCAAGACTGCCCATCGTAGCCTGTACCACCTTGGGGTTATAGGCATCGGCAGTGTCTAAAGAACAGTAGATCGTAGTAATGCCAAACCAGTCGGCAATGCGGATGATAGTCCCTAAGTTGCCAGGGTCCTGTACACCGTCGAGGGCGAGGGAGAGTTGAGAGGTGAGAGGTGAGAGGTGAGAGGTAAGAGGTGAGGGGTGATGGGTTGGTATCTCGAAGACGGCAAGGACCTCTTGAGGGTGTTGTAGGAAACTGATCTTGCGCAGTTCCTCCTCCGTGATGAGCTCGGCATCAGGGCGTTCTGTCGTGGAGAAGAGTATCCTCGGCTGGTAGCCAGCCCGCAAGAGGTCACCAACGACTTTCGGACCCTCCGCCACGAAGAGTCCCTCCCGTTTCCTGTTCTTCTTCAACTCCAAAGAACGGATGAGTTTGATATGGTTTTTACTAATCATTATTACGTATTTTCTGGCAAAGGTAAGAATAATTCTTAATTATCAATTGTCAATTCTCAATTATTTTTGTACCTTTGCAACAAAATGCGACTTAGGTACCCTATATATCTTTTGTTGGTGCTCCTTTTCTGTGCCTGTTCAGAGACGAAATATGTCCCTGAAGGAGCGTATTTATTAAATAAAGTGCAAGTCAAGAGCACCTCCAAAGCCAAAGATGTCAATACTACAGACATGAAGGCATACGTCCGTCAGCAGGGTAATGCCCGCTGGTTCTCAGCCGTCAAGATACCCCTTGCCACCTATTCCCTCTCTGGCAGTGACACCACGAAATGGGTTAACCGTTTGCTGCGCTCCATCGGAGAGGCTCCTGTGCTGTATGACTCCATGAGTACCCGACGCTCGATGGAAGACCTGCAGATGCAGTTAGCGAATATGGGTTATCTGCGTGCTGGTGTCGATGCGATGACCAAGGCAAAGAGCAAGAAGATTGACGTGACCTACTTCCTGCATCCAGGAAAGCCCTATACCATTCGTAAGATAGACTATGTCATAGAAGACTCGCTGATAAACAGTCTGTTACACCTTGATGACCCCCAGCGGCGAGGACTCAAAAGCGGCATGCGGTTCAGTGTGGAGAACCTGGACGGTGAGCGTAAGCGGATCACCAACGAGTTGAATAACCTCGGCTACTATCGTTTTAATAAGGAATATATCCTCTACGAGGCAGACTCCGTGGCACACTCCCAGGAGATAGATGTGGTATTGGTGCTGCGACAGCAGCGTGACAGAGACGGGAATATGATGCCCCACCAACGCTATACGATGCGAGACGTGCAGTATAGCAGTGGTGACCCGGAGGATTCTGTCATCCATTTGCGAAAAGGAGTGCTCCGTCGTAACACCTATCTCAGAGAGGGAGAGTATTATTCCGCGGAAGAGTTGCAGAACACCTATAACCATTTTGGCAGACTGGGGGCTGTGCGCTATACCAATATCTCGTTTAAGGAACAGCCGGACAGTAGTCTGCTGGACTGTCAGATACAAGTCAGCACAAACAAACCCTCAACGGTCTCTTTCCAGCCAGAGGGTACGAATACGGCAGGTGACTTGGGTGCCGCCGTCTCGCTGACCTATCAGAACCGTAACCTGTTCAAAGGATCGGAGAACCTGACGATAGAGTTGCGTGGTGCCTATGAGGCTATCAAGGGACTCGAAGGCTATTCCAACCATAACTTCTTGGAGTATAGTCTGGGAACGAAACTGACCTTCCCCCGTTTCATCGCTCCCTTCCTGCCGGCGGATATCCATCGGCGTATCAATGCCAGCAGTGAGGTGTCCCTGTCGTACGACCTCCAGAACCGTCCAGAGTTCCACAGGCGAGTGTTCTCCGTGGGATGGCGTTATAAGTGGAACAATCCCAAGCACCACGACAACTACCGCATCGACCTGCTGGACCTGAACTATATCTCCATGCCATGGATCAGTGAGACCTTTAAGAGGGAATATCTGGATGATACAAGTAGCCGTAACGCCATCCTGCGTTATAACTACGAGAACCTGTTTATCATGAAGTTCGGGGTGGGGTACTCCTATAATAATGGTGTCTTTGCCATCAAGGCAAATGCCGAGACGGCTGGTAACCTGTTAGGACTGGCTGCGAAGACCTTCAGTTTTCATCGTAACAACAAGGGACAGTATACCTTCTTTGATATCGCTTACGCACAATATGTGAAGGCTGATATTGACTTGACCCGTACCATCAACTTCAGTTTCAATAACCAGCTGGTGTTCCATGCCGGACTGGGTGTCGCCTATCCTTATGGTAACAGTAATATCCTGCCCTTTGAGAAACGTTATTTCTCAGGTGGCGCCAATAGTGTGAGAGGATGGAGCGTGCGTAGTCTGGGACCAGGAAAATACGTCAGTAAGGACGGACGTATTGACTTCATCAACCAGACAGGTGATATGAAGTTGGACCTGAATATGGAATATCGTGCCCACCTGTTTTGGAAACTGGGTATCGCCCTGTTTGTGGATGCCGGTAATATCTGGACGTTACGGGCTTATGATGAACAGCCAGGAGGTCAGTTCCAGCTCTCTGAGTTCTGGAAACAACTGGCGGTAGGCTATGGACTAGGCTTCCGCTTCAATTTCGACTATTTTATTCTGCGTTTCGATATGGGTATGAAAGCTGTCAATCCCGCCTATGAGAATGGTGACGAGCATTATCCTATCGCCCATCCGAAACTCAGTCGTGACTTCACCTTCCACTTTGCAGTGGGCCTTCCATTCTAACCTTCCATTTTCCGTCTCGTTTAACCAGCGTAATCTGGTATTCCGCCTCGTCAATGACCTTGTTCTCTTGTCCTACAAAACCCAACAGAACAAAGTCGGAGATACGGATGCGGGCAGAGCAGGTGGTGTCACCAGGCATCATCTGACGGTCGATGATCTCTATCTTTGCCCCCTTGTTATGCTCGTTGATGAAGCTGACATCCTTCTCGTTGATGTTAGAGGCGGCGAAGCGGATCCATTTCTCACTCTCAGGTGTCATATAGTCCAATGCCTCCTCGTAATCAAACCCGAAATAAGCCTCTGACCAGTCCTTGAGAGGCTTGTCGACAGCTTCTGGCGCATTCTCGTCATGCAGTTGACAACTATTGAACACGAATGCCAGCGCAAATAACAAGTAATATTTCATAAGTTTAAAATTATCAAAAAACAATGCAAAGATAAGGAAAACTCCTAACTTTTTATTACTTTTGCACAAAATATTAACTAAAATGCTGAAATTTATATCCTTTGGAAGCGGCAGTAGTGGAAATTGCTATATGCTGATGACCCCGACGGATGGACTGTTGATAGATATCGGAGTAGGATTAAGAGGTCTGAAAAAGGACTTTAGAGATTACGGGCTTAGTATGTCCCAGGTGCATCATGTGCTTGTCACTCATGACCATGCGGATCATATCAAGTCGGTGGGCTCGTTTAGTAAAGACTATCAGGTGCCGGTATATACTACCGAGAAGGTGCATGAGGGGATTGAGAAGAACTATTGTGTTCAACAGAAGGTCTTGCCAGAGCGGAAACGCTATGTGGAGAAAGGAAAGACTATTAAGATCGGGGAGTTCCTCGTGACTCCTTTCCCTGTTCCTCATGACAGCAGTGATAATGTGGGTTATATGATCAAGGCAGAGGGCGTCAACTTCTGTATCATCACTGATGCAGGATGTGTCACTGAGGAGATGAAGCCCTTTATCTCAGAGGCTAACTATCTCGTCATTGAGGCTAATCATGACGAGGAGATGGTGAACAATGGTCCTTACCCGCAGTTCCTCAAAGGGCGTATCCTCTCGCAGACCGGTCATCTGAGCAACCGCTCTTGTGGTCTTGCCCTGGTAGAGAACATGTCAGAGCATCTGCGGTATGTGTGGCTGTGCCATCTGAGTGAGGAGAACAATCATCCTGAGTTGGCGCGTAAGACGGTGGAGAGCATCCTCCGTGACTATGGCATCATCGTTGGTGTCGACCTGAAGATGGAGGTCCTTAAGCGTACTACGCCGACAGGGATTTTCGAGTTAGAGTAATCAAATAATAAATATAGAATTATGGCAGAATCTATTGATATCCGTGAGTTGAATATCCGGATAGAACAGCAAAGCGGTTTCGTTACCAATCTGGTAACAGGTATGGATCGTGTGATTGTAGGACAGAAGCATTTGGTAGAATCGTTATTGATTGGTCTGTTGAGTGATGGTAATATCCTGTTGGAAGGTGTTCCTGGTCTTGCCAAGACCCTTGCCATCAAGACCCTCGCCCAATTGATAGACGCTTCATATAGCCGTATACAGTTTACCCCAGACCTGTTGCCTGCCGATGTGACAGGTACGATGATCTACTCGCAGAAAGACGAGCGCTTCCAGGTGAAGCAGGGTCCCGTCTTCGCCAACTTTGTATTGGCGGATGAGATCAACCGTGCGCCGGCAAAGGTACAGAGTGCCTTGTTGGAGGCGATGCAGGAGAAACAGGTGACGATCGGCAAGGAGACCTTCGACCTGCCCTCCCCATTCCTCGTGATGGCGACACAGAACCCTATCGAGCAGGAGGGAACCTATCCGTTGCCTGAGGCACAGATGGACCGTTTCATGCTGAAGGTGGTGATTGACTATCCAACGTTAGAGGAGGAGAAGCGTATCATCCGTGAGAATATCGCAGGGGCACTGCCTGAGGTGACACCAGTCACCACGGCGCAGGAGATATTGAATGCCCGTGCTGTCGTTCGTGAGGTGTATATTGATGAGAAGATAGAACAGTATATCGCTGATATCGTCTTTGCCACCCGTTATCCTGACCGTTATGGTCTGAAGGATATGAAGGACATGATCTCCTTTGGCGGTAGTCCTCGTGCCTCCATCAATCTCGCCAAGGCAGCCCGTGCCTATGCCTTCATCAAGCGTCGTGGTTATGTGGTTCCTGAGGATGTGCGTGCCGTTGCCCATGACGTGCTGCGTCATCGTATCGGACTGACCTACGAGGCTGAGGCAAGTAATGTGACCAGTGAGGAGATCGTATCCAAGATTATTAATAAGGTTGAGGTTCCTTAATGGAAACAGCTGAGTTACTGAAGAAAGTTCGGAAGATAGAGATCAAGGCACGCGGACTGAGTGCCAACGTCTTTGCGGGGCAGTATCACTCTGCCTTTAAGGGACGTGGTATGGCTTTCAGCGAGGTACGTGAATACCAGTATGGGGATGATGTGCGTGATATTGACTGGAATGTGACGGCGCGTTTTCATCGTCCTTACGTGAAGGTGTTCGAGGAGGAGCGTGAGTTGACGGTAATGTTACTTATCGATGTCAGCGGCTCCCTCGATTTCGGAACCCAGAAGCAGATGAAGCGTGACATGGTGACGGAGATAGCTGCGACCATTGCCTTCAGTGCCATTCAGAATAATGACAAGATCGGTGTGGTGTTCTTCTCCGACCATATCGAGAAATATATTCCTCCGAAGAAAGGGCGTAAGCATATCCTGTATATCATCCGAGAGTTGCTGGACTTCAAACCAGAGAGCAAGCGTACGGATGTCAAGCAGGCACTGGAGTTCCTGACGAGTGTGGCAAAACGTCGTTGTACCGCCTTTGTGCTGAGTGACTTCTACGTGCAACAGGATTTCTTGCAGACGATGCAGATATGTAATCGGAAGCATGATGTCGTTGCTGTTCAGGTGTATGACCTGCGAGCCAAGGAGCTGCCTGATGTGGGATTGATGCGTGTGGTGGATGCTGAGACCGGTTACGAACAGTATATCGATACCAGCAGCAAACGGCTCCGTCAGGCTCATCAGCACTATTGGATGACTCGTCAGCAGCAGCTTTGTGAGACGATGAACAAGAGTAATGTGGACATGATCAGTATCGCCACGAACGATGATTTCGTGAAGCACCTGCTGATGCTCTTTAAACAACGTAGTTAGATGAAACGAATCGTTATACTGATAACGCTGGTATGTACTGTAGCCACCATGATGGCGCAGGTAGGGGTAGAGGCGAGAATCGACTCTATCCAGATGCTCATCGGACAGCAGGTACATGTCACCTTGACAGTGACGGCACCCGCGAAAGCGAAAGTCGTCTTCCCCACCTACAAAGCGAGAGAGCCGTTGGTGGATGGCGTAGAGGTGCTGTCTGTTGGAGAGGAGAAGAAAGAGGAGATAGACAACGGACAGCAGTGGAGCCGTGTCTATACGCTGACATCCTTTGACGGAAAACTCTATTACCTTCCCCCTTTCAAGGTGAAGGTGGACGGAAAGGCTTACCAGAGCAAGAGTCTTGCCTTGAAAGTGATGGAAGTCGATGTGGATACCACGAAGATGAACCAGTTCTTCGGTCCCAAGGACGTACAGGATAATCCTTTCCTGTGGAGCGACTGGTCACTGGTGTTCTGGCTGAGCGTCCTCTTATTACTCTTGCTGGGTGCCGCCACCTACTTATATATTAGGTTGCGCGACAACAAGCCACTCATCAAGAGCTTCAAACTGGTGAAGAGGTTGCTGCCTCACCAGAAGGCGATGAAGGAGATTGAGCAAATCAAGGCAGACAAGATGGTGTCCTCAGAGAACCAGAAGGAATACTACACGAAACTGACCGATACGTTGCGTCGTTATATCGAGGAGCGTTATAAGTTCTCCGCTATGGAGATGACCAGTTCCGAGATTATCGAGCGGTTGACACGGGATGGTGACCAGAAGTCGCTGGATGAGTTGCGCCAACTGTTCACAACCGCTGACCTGGTGAAGTTCGCCAAGTATTCCACCCTCATCAATGAGAACGATATGAACCTGGTGAACGCGATAGAGTTTATTAATCAGACCAAACAAGAGCAGCAGGTGGTGGAAGAGGAGAAGCCGCAGCTGTCGGCAGAGGACCAGCGCTCACTGAAGACCCGTCGCATCCTCAAGTGGTCGATTGGCGGTATCGTCGTCATCTGTCTCGTCCTACTGGGATTTGTGATATACAGACTGATGATTCTCACGGGAGTCATGTAATCAAGAAGAAAGAACAATGGAATTTGCGAATAAAGAATATCTGTTTCTCCTGCTCCTGCTCGTACCCTATATCCTATGGTACTTGATGTACAGGAAGAAGACGGAACCGACGATGCGGATGAGTGATACCAAAGCCTATCGCTTCGCTCCCCGTAGTTGGAAGGTGACGCTCATGCCATTACAGCTGCTCTTGCGTATTGCCGTCTTTGTATTGCTCGTCCTGATACTGGCACGT
>CALFUF010000045.1 GCA_937916405.1 uncultured Prevotella sp. | reverse complement strand
GCAATAATTGTAAGATATTCCCCTTTGTCTATATTGAGGGTGATGTGGAGATAGGTGACGATTGTATCATCTTCCCCTTCGTCAGTATCTGTAACGGTACCCGTATGGGTAGTAAGAATAAGATTCACCAAGGTACAGTCATCGGTGCTTTGCCACAGGATTTTGAGTTCCGTGGTGAAAAGACTGAGTGCATCGTGGGTGACAATAATATCTTCCGTGAGAATGTGGTTGTCAATCGTGCCACTCATAAAGGTGGAAAGACGGTTATAGGTAACGACAATGTGCTGATGGAAGGAGCCCATGTCTCACACGATACGAAAGTGGGTAACCGCTGTGTCTTTGGCTATGGTACAAAGATCGCTGGCGACTGTGAGATAGAGGATGGTGTTATTTTCTCATCCAGTGTGATTGAGAATGCCAAGACCCGTGTGGGACGTGGTTCTATGATACAGGCAGGAACGACATTCTCTAAAGACGTGCCTCCTTTTATCATCTGTACCAAAACCGTGGAGTATGGCGGTGTGAATATGCAGGTGGCTCGTCAGCATGGTGTCGACGAGAAGACATTGAAGCATATCGCTAATGCTTATCGCCTATTGTTCCATGGTAAGACCTCCACGTTTGATGCCGTCAACCAGATTGAGGAACAGGTGCCTGATGGTCCGTTTATCCGCCACATTATTGAGTTTATCCGTGCCTCTAAGATAGGTATCATCTCGAAGATGTAAATCTTAATAACTGGCGGAGCAGGGGATTCCTGCTGCTATCACACGGTCGCGAATGGCATCCAGCTGTTCGCGACTGGCTTTTTCCAATCCTTGGGCAGGTGTCTCACGGTCGATGGTATAGACCATCACCTGCTGGGGCTTGATTTGTTTGACCACTTCCAGCCAAGGATCCACATACTCCTCGCCCGTATTGTCAACATTCTCTCCATTGCAGGCTCCTCGCATGAACATCGTCTGAATAATGATATGTCCGTGGAAAGCCTTCATTCGCTCAATGATGGTGTTGACATCATAGGTGCCATTAGGGTGGTCCACCTTATTTATATATATAGGGTCAACTGTATCCAGTTTCAGGATGTTGTCATCCACCTTCATCAGTGCATCATGTACCTGCTGCCGGTGAATCATAGTGGAATTGCTTAACACACATACTTTTGCGTTGGGACAGTATTGGTTGCGTAGCAGTATCGTGTCATCGATAATCTCTGCAAAATGAGGATGACATGTCGGCTCTCCATTACCTGCGAATGTCAGTACGTCAGGTAACTGACCTTCTATCTCCATCTCTTGGAGTTTCTTTTCTAAAGCCAAAGCAACTTCCTGACGGGTAGGCAAGGGGAGAGAGGGGCGATGGTCTTCATTGAAGCCACACTCACAATAGATGCAGTCGAACGAACAGACTTTCCCGTCAGCAGGCAGGAGGTTGATACCTAACGAGATGCCCAGTCTGCGACTGTGGACTGGACCGAATATCGGAGATGGGTAAATAATCGTACTCATAAGTGATACATTTTCTTTCCTGCTGCAAATTTAGCAAATAAAACGTAAATTGTTTTGCATTTAGACCGATTTGTTGTAATTTTGCAGCAAATTAGGTGTATTACGTCTAAAAAGGAAATGGCAAACAAAAGAAAAAGAACCCGCAGCCGTCGTGGTATGCAGGTTGTTACACTTTGTATCAGTACCACCATGGTATTGATTCTATTAGGAATGGTAGTGTTCTCTGTCTTGTTAGCTCGCAACTTGTCGAACCACATGAAGGAGAACCTGACTGTCACAGTGATGTTAAAGGATTATGTGACCGTCAATCAGGCGCATCGTTTATGTCGGGACTTATACCATCGTCCCTATTCTCGCAATATCGATTATATTAGTAAGGAACAGGCACAAAAAGAACAAACGAAGGAGTTGGGCAGTGATCCCTCAGAGTTTTTGGGCTTTAATCCCTTCTCTGCCACACTGGAGATTCAGCTGAAGTCTGACTATGCGAATCGCGACTCTTTAAAATGGATTGTCAAGGAGATTCGAAAGGATGCACGTGTCAGTGACATTGCCTATATGGAGGACTTGGTAGATCAGGTAAATTTCAACCTGAGCCGTATCAGCATCATCCTCTTGGTGCTTGCCGTCTTGTTAACCTTTGTGTCGTTCTCCTTGATTAGTAATACGGTACGTCTGAGTGTTTATGCCCGGCGTTTTATCATTCATACCATGAAACTGGTAGGTGCCTCTTGGAGCTTTATTCGTCGTCCGTTTATCCGCAGCGCAGTGACTGTAGGTCTCATTGCTGCCATATTGGCGAATATCGTATTGGGTGCCTGTTTCTATGGATTATATTTGACACAGCCAGGTATTCTTTCTGTCGTACAATGGGAGGAGTTGGCTATTACAGCAGGAGCGGTGTTCTTGTTTGGGTTGTTGATAACTTCTCTGTGTGCTTGGCTTGCCGTTAATAAGTTCTTGAAGATGACAGCAGGCGAGCTTTATAAAATTTAGTTCTCGTAATATCGCAATCTCGTAATCTCGAAATATCGAAAAAGAAAAATGGATAGAAGAAATTTAGCATTTGACCGTATCAATTATATCCTGCTGGTAGCAGGAATGGTGATCGTAGTGATTGGGTTCATTTTGATGAGTGGAGCTGGCTCCACGGAGAGTGCCTATAATCCAGATATTTTCAGTGCTCGTCGTATCAAGGTGGCACCAGTCGTATGCCTCATCGGTTTCGTGTCGATGATTTATGCTGTGATGCGTAAGCCCAAGGATAAGGAGGTGGAGAAATGACTTGGCTAGAGACGGTTATTATTGCCATTGTTGAAGGCTTGACGGAATTCTTGCCAGTTTCATCAACGGGACACATGATTATTACTCAGAATCTACTGGGTATTCCTCAGGGCGATCCTTTCGTCCATGCTTTCACATTCATCATCCAATTTGGAGCTATCTTGTCAGTTGTTTGTCTTTATTGGAAGCGTTTCTTCCAGTTTGACAATACACCTGCCCCCCAAGGCAGTACGTTGTTGCAGCGACTAAAGCACAAGTATTATTTCTATTGGTTGCTGATAGTTGGTGTACTTCCTGCTGTCGTAATAGGACTGTTGGCGAAGAAGTCAGGACTGCTTGACTGGTTACTTGACAGTGTCTTGGTGGTCGCCATCATGTTGGTAGTGGGTGGTATATTCATGTTGTTCTGTGACAGATTGTTCAATAAAGGGTCAGAAGATACGAAGGTGAATGAGAAACGTGCCTTTAACATAGGTCTTTATCAGTGTATATCTGTGATTCCTGGCGTATCACGTTCTATGGCAACCATCGTAGGTGGTATGACACAAGGATTGACCCGTAAACGTGCGGCAGAGTTCTCTTTCTTCTTGGCGGTGTCCACGATGGCTGGTGCCACATTACTTGACTTGCTCGACTTGTTGAAAGAGGATGCGGCTTGGGCTACTCCCCATAATATCACTATGTTGTTATTAGGATGTGTCGTCGCATTCGTTGTCGCCCTCCTTGCCATGAAATGGTTTGTGGCATTCCTGACAAAATACGGCTTCAAGGCTTTTGGAATATATAGAATCATCGTAGGCGGCATTATTATTGTATTGCTGTTGACAGGTCATTCACTAGCAATGGTTGACTAATGAATTTCACGCAGGGAGAGATTATCTATATCAACAAGCCTTACCGGATGTCATCATTTGGTGCCTTGGCTTTCGTCCGTTTACGGATATCCAAGAAGATCGGGGTGAAAAGGGTGAAGATAGGGCATGCTGGAACTTTGGACCCGCTTGCCACTGGGGTGTTGATTCTCTGTACCGGTAAGAAGACGAAGGAGATCGAACGCCTGCAATATGATACAAAGGAGTATACCGCCACCCTCCAGTTAGGGGCAACCACCCCTAGTTACGATATGGAACATGAGGTGGATGAGACATACCCTGTAGAGCATATCACCAAGGAGCTGATAGTACAGACACTGTCCCAGTTTGTAGGGGAGATAGAACAGGTGCCTCCACAGTATTCCGCAGTGAAGATTGGTGGAAAGCGTGCCTATAAACTGAAACGTAGTGGTGATGAGGTGGAGTTGAAAGCGAAACCCATCCGTATTGACGAACTGGAACTGACAAGCTATGATGCGGATAAGAAACAGGCATCTATC
Source organism: uncultured Prevotella sp. (assembly GCA_937916405.1). Classification (GTDB taxonomy): domain Bacteria; phylum Bacteroidota; class Bacteroidia; order Bacteroidales; family Bacteroidaceae; genus Prevotella. The sequence goes on along the minus strand of CALFUF010000045.1, from coordinate 6,409 downwards.
CGTGTGGTTTGTGGGAAAGGTACCTATATCCGTTCTTTGGCTCGTGACATTGGCGAGGCTTTAGGCAGCGGTGCCTACCTTACGGCATTATGCCGCACAAGGGTGGGGGATGTCCGCTTGGAGGACTGTGTGGAGCTGGATGCTTTCAATGCTTGGCTCGACCAGCAGGAAATCGAAATATCGAAAAATTAAATATATGAAACTATCACAATTCAAATTTAAGTTGCCAGAGACACAAGTGGCATTAGAGCCACCTCACAAGACGTTTGAGAATGAGGATGGCACCGTCGAGAAGGTATATCGCCGTGATGAGTGCCGGCTGATGGTAGTGCATCGTAAGAGCCAGACCATCGACATGTTCAAGAAAGATGATGATGGTAAGGATACTGACCAGCCATTACTGTTCCGTGACATCATCAACTATTTCGGTGAGGGTGATACCATCGTCCTCAACGACACGAAGGTATTCCCAGCACGTCTTTATGGTACCAAGGAGAAGACGGATGCCAAGATAGAGGTGTTCCTGTTGCGTGAGCTTAATGAGGAGTTACGCCTTTGGGATGTTCTGGTGGAGCCGGCTCGTAAGATCCGTATTGGCAATAAACTGTTTTTCGACGAGGATGGTCCTATGGTGGCTGAGGTGATAGACAACACAACGAGTCGTGGGCGAACACTGCGTTTCCTCTATGACTGTCCTCATGATGAGTTTAAGCGTGAGCTATTTGCCCTGGGCTCTGCTCCCGTACCTCGTTATATTATGGATAATCGTGAGGTGACGGCTGATGATATGGAGAACTTCCAGACCATCTACGCCAAGAACGAGGGTGCTGTGACCGCTCCTGCCTCTGGACTGCATTTCAGTCGTGAGCTGATGAAGCGTCTGGAGATTTACGGGGTCAATTTCTCTTACATCACCGTACATTGCGGTTTAGGGTGCTTTGACCCGATAGAGGTGGAAGATCTTACCAAGCATAAGATGAGCTCGGAACAGATGATTGTCAATGCGGAGGCTTGTCAGATAGTAAACGAGGCTAAAAATGGCGGACATCATATCTGTGCCGTGGGTGTCAGCACCCTGCGTGCCACGGAGTCTGCGGTGGGTACCGACGGTATGTTGAAGGAATATGATGGATGGACGAATAAGTTCATTTTCCCACCCTATGAGTTTGGACTTGCCGACTCACTGATAACCAATTTCTACCATCCTGAGTCTACCATGATGATGGCAGCAGCTGCATTTGGCGGTTATGAGTTAGTCTATGAGGCTTATGAGCAGGCTGTGAAGAACGGCTTTATGTTTGGATGCTATGGTGATGCGATGCTGATACTCGATGACTAAGCATCAGGTGTATCTGGGACTGGGCTCTAATCTCGGTGACAGGGAGAAAATCATCAGGAGGGCAATAGCCCTTATCCATGAGCGGGTAGGGGATGTCGTCCGGCAGTCATCGCTGATAGAGACCGCTCCTTGGGGGTTTGAGTCCGACCATCCTTTCATGAACGGGGTCATCCTCTGTGAGACGGTATGTACCCCACGACAGGTTCTCAAGGCGACACAGAAGATTGAGCGGGAACTGGGGCGCAAGAAGAAAACAACGCTCCTCTCTCACCCCTCCTCTCTCACCTCTCACCTCTCACCTCTCACCTCTCACCTCTATAGTGACCGTCCCATTGACATCGATATTTTGCTCTATGACGACCTGACAGTGGACGAGCCCGATTTGAAGATACCACATCCGTTGATGTCTGAGCGTGACTTCGTGATGAAGCCTTTGAAAGAGATACAATAAATACTAATCTATAAAACAATACTATTATGAAGAAACTATTTCTGACCATCGTTGCCGCAATGGCTGTGAGCCTTTGCGCACAAGCAGACAACCCCTACAAGAAATTTACGGAGAAGTTGCCTTTTAACATGCCGGAAGTTAGTGCTCCTGTCATTCCCGACAACTCGGTGAAACTGACCGACTTTGGTGCTGTGGGGGATGGCGTGACCCTTAATACCGAGGCTTTTGCCAAGGCGATTGACGCTTTGAGTAAGAAGGGTGGTGGTAAACTGGTGGTGCCACAGGGTGTATGGCACACAGGTCCTATCGTTCTGAAGAGTAATATCGAACTGCATCTCAAGGCTGGTGCCGTCATTCTCTTTGCCGCTGACGAGAGCTTGTATCCTATCATAGAGACATCCTTCGAGGGACTGGACACCCGTCGTTTGCAGTCTCCTATCTATGCCAAAGGGGCTACGAATATCGCTATAACAGGTAAGGGCGTGATAGACGGTAATGGTCAGTACTGGCGTCCTGTCAAGAAAGGAAAGGTGACAGAGGCACATTGGAAGGAGTTACTTGCCATCCCTGGCAGTCAGGAGATGAAACCCGGCTATTGGGTGCCCTCTGCTGGATATGCCCGTGGTGAGAAAGGTGCCAACATGAATGTGCCTAATGCACAGACCGAAGAGGAGTGGAATGCCATCAAGCGTTTCCTGCGTCCAGTGATGATATCTCTCGTACAGTGTAAGAACGTGATGCTGAAAGGGGTCATCTTCCAGAACTCTCCTGCATGGAACCTCCATCCGCTGATGAGTGAGAATGTCATCATCGATCAGGTACTGGTACGAAACCCCAGTTATGCGCAGAATGGTGATGCCTTGGACTTGGAGTCTTGTAAGAACGTGCTGATTGTCAACTCTCGTTTTGACGCAGGTGATGATGGTATCTGTATCAAGAGTGGTAAGGATGCTGACGGTCGTCGTCGTGGCATTCCTTGCGAGAACGTGGTGGTTGACGGCTGTACCGTATTCGCAGGACATGGTGGTTTCGTCGTCGGCTCGGAGATGAGTGGTGGCGTGAAGAACATCCTCGTGGAGAACTGCCAGTTCCTCGGTACTGATGTCGGCTTGCGCTTTAAGTCTACCCGTGGTCGTGGCGGTATCGTGGAGAATATCTTCATCAAGGGAATCTCGATGACAGACATCAAGACGGATGCCATCACCTTTAATATGTATTATGGTGGAAAGTCTGTTGCCGAGATGCTTGCTGATGGCGACAACCCCGACAATACCACTAAGATGCCTGTAACGGAGGAGACTCCTATCTTCCGTAATATCAATATCGAGGACATTATCTGTAATGGTGCAGGGCGTGCCATGGAGTTTAACGGACTCCCAGAGATGCCTATTAAGGGTATCACGTTGAAGGATGTGAATATCCTCGCCAAGAAAGACGCGGTCTTCACTAATTGCGAGAATATCAAGAAGAAAAACGTGAATATCACGCTTCAGAAATAAACAAAAAAGAATCCCGTTCCAATTGGAGCGGGATTCTTTTTTTTCTTACATCGTTTATTTACGCAGACCGAGTTCCTTGATAATAGAACGGTAGCGGTTGATGTCCTTGTTGTAGAGATACTTCAGGAGCTTACGACGCTGACCTACCATCTTTGTAAGTGAGCGAGCGGTACCGAAGTCCTTGTGGTTCTGCTTCAGGTGCTCTGTCAGATGCTTGATACGGAAGGTGAACAGGGCAATCTGGCTCTCTGCTGAACCAGTGTCTGTTACGTTCTTACCATGCTTCTCAAAGATCTCTTTCTTTTTTGCTTGATCTAAATACATAATTATGATGATTTAATTGTTAATATAATACATCTTTCGGATGCCTGCCACAGTCATCATCCATGGGGTACATCGTCAAATGCGGGTGCAAAATTAATACATTTTCTTTAAATGACAAACTTTTCTCAGAAAAAAGTAGTAATTTTGCACCCGATTTTAAAGAAAATAGTTATGCAGGATATCCGTAACATAGCGATTATCGCACACGTAGACCACGGCAAGACGACGCTCGTGGACAAGATGATGCTGGCAGGCAACCTGTTCCGTGAGGGACAGAACCTGAGTAGCCAGGTGTTGGACGCTAACGACCTTGAGCGTGAGCGAGGCATCACGATTCTGTCGAAGAATGTAAGTATCAACTGGAAAGGAACAAAAATCAATATCATCGACACCCCGGGACACTCTGACTTTGGTGGTGAGGTGGAGCGTGTGCTCAACATGGCGGACGGCTGTCTGCTGTTGGTCGACGCTTTCGAGGGCCCGATGCCACAGACTCGTTTCGTGTTACAGAAGGCACTTCAGATCGGACTGAAGCCCATCGTGGTCGTGAATAAGGTCGACAAGCCTAACTGTCGTCCGGAGGAGGTCTATGAGATGGTCTTCGACCTGATGTTCTCCCTCGATGCGACAGAGGATCAGTTGGACTTCCCTGTGGTCTATGGCTCTGCGAAGAACGGCTGGATGGGTGAGGATTATAACAAGCCCACCAACGACATCACCTACCTGTTGGATAAGATCGTGGAGGTGATTCCTGCTCCTAAGCAGATAGAGGGTACGCCCCAGATGCTGATCACGTCTCTCGACTATTCGAGTTATACGGGTCGTATCGCTGTGGGTCGTGTGCATCGTGGCAGTCTGAAAGACGGACAGCAGGTGACCATCGCCCATCGTGACGGTACTATGGAGAAGACGAAAATCAAGGAACTGCATACTTTCGATGGTATGGGACATACCCGTACCGACCAGGTAGACTGTGGTGATATCTGTGCCGTCATTGGTTTGGAGAAATTTGAGATCGGTGATACCATCTGTGATGTAGAGAACCCGGAGTCGCTGCCTCCTATCGCTATCGACGAGCCTACCATGTCGATGCTCTTCACCATCAACGACTCTCCTTTCTTCGGCAAGGAGGGTAAGTTCGTCACCAGCCGTCATATCAACGACCGTTTAGAGAAGGAACTGGAGAAGAACCTCGCCCTGCGGGTGGAGCCCTTCGAGGATGCCACCGACCGTTGGGTAGTCAGTGGCCGTGGTGTGCTGCACCTCTCCGTCCTCATCGAGACGATGCGCCGTGAGGGCTATGAGTTGCAGGTGGGACAGCCACAGGTGATCTATAAGGAGATAGACGGACAGAAATGTGAGCCTATCGAGGAACTGACCATCAATGTACCAGAGGAGTTCGCCTCTAAGATGATTGATATGGTGACTCGTCGTAAGGGTGAGATGACATCGATGGAGAGTCAGGGAGATCGTACCAATATCGAGTTCGATATCCCCTCCCGTGGTATCATCGGACTGCGTACTAACGTGCTGACGGCTTCTCAGGGTGAGGCAATCATGGCACACCGCTTCAAGGAGTACCAGCCTTACAAGGGTGACATCGAGCGTCGTGTCAATGGTTCTATGATTGCGTTGGAGACAGGTACCGCTTTCGCTTACTCGATTGATAAACTGCAAGATAGAGGAAAGTTCTTCATCGACCCGGGTGAGGAGGTGTATATGGGACAGGTAGTCGGCGAGCATGTGCATGACAACGACCTCGTGGTGAATGTCGCCAAGGCAAAGCAGTTGACGAACGTCCGTGCATCGGGTACTGACGACAAGGCTCGTATCATCCCCAAGACTGTCATGTCACTGGAGGAATGCTTAGAGTATATCAAGGAAGACGAGTTGGTAGAGGTGACTCCCAAGTCAATGCGTATGCGCAAGATCATCCTTGACCATGACCAGCGTAAAAAAGCGAATAAGCAATAACAAGATAGGACCTGTGCGGAAATGGGAATACGAGAAACAATCTATGGAATCATAGAACCTCAGAACAATTCTTCAACCTGATTGCCCCGTCCTTCAAGATTGTGCGAATATCACGATTCCTGAAGGTCTTGCGTGTCATCAAGTTCATCCGATATTTCGAACCACTGGGAATCATACTTGCTGTCATCCGCAAACAAGGTAAGATCCTGTGCACGGTCCTGTCGTTGGCAATCTTCTATATCTTCATCACGGCATTGATCATGTTTAATGCGGAAGAGGATATCAATCCAGAGACGGGGCAGTATCTCTTTAGTAATTTCTTTGATGCCTTCTACTGGGCTGCCTGTACATTGACAACAGTAGGCTATGGTGACCTGTATCCCGTCTCCAACATCGGTAGAGTGATTAGTATTATATCCTCGATGGTGGGAATCGCCATTATCGCCCTTCTCTCAGGTATCGTCACTGCCGGCTATATGGATGAACTGAAGAGCAGAAAGGAACAAAAAGAAAAGGACGGCGGGACGGAATAATTCAGAAGCCTTTAGTGGTACTTTTTCTTCAACAGGTCATTATTCCTAAATAACAAGAAGAATTTGTCGGTAAAAGGGTTTGACTTATATAGAAATTTTCCTTGTTGTATATAAAAAATAGGATTTTTTTGTTTTTTTCAAAAAAAGTAATTATCTTTGTAGTCGACTAAAGCCAGTTCATATAACAAGGATGTGTAGAATAGGGTAATCTGTACAAGATTCTTTGTTACTCGAAATAATATACATGTTCTGACATATTTTGCATAGCAGGGGATGCTCTGAGATTGTT